>JAFRUW010000026.1 GCA_017438675.1 Oscillospiraceae bacterium
ATCCCTGAACCTTAATTGTGCCTGCGTCTAACCTCCGCTGAACGCTCCTGCTCTGTTATTAAAGGTTTGCGCTCATTTGGCGGGCGGGTCGGCCCACCGCTATTCGGGCATGACGGTTATCCGTACCCGCCCGTAAAAAACGCATGCACCCGTAGGGGCGATCATTGATCGCCCGCCTTTAAATCTATTTTTTAATTCCCCGAATTAAAAAATACCTCAATTATTCATTCTCCATTTTTCATATTTTATTGCAAATAGCGCCGCCCGAAGGCGGCGCTTTCCGTTATCCGATATTATTTGTTTTCGGAGTTTTCGCACTGCTGATTCGCAATACCGCAGGAGGTCTTGCAAGCAGACTGGCAGGATGTCTGGCATTCGCCGCAGCCGCCCTTTACAGCGCTTTCGCAGAGGTTACGGGTTTCGATAGTCTTGATATGTACCATGATGAATCTCCATTCATGAAATATAGTGAAATAATTATAGCAATTTACCGCGTAATTGTCAACACGAATAAGTCGGCAAAGCAGCTCAGAGCTTATAGAACATCTCCATGATCTGATCCGGTCCTTCCGCATCCAGGCTGGTGATGCTTATGCAGGCCAGATACTCGTTTCCTTTTATGAATACTTCCTTCTGATAAAAGTGCAGGTTCTTATAGTCGTATTCCATGTTTATGCAGGGATGGATGTCCTCCCCGATATGGCTCAGTCCCCTTGTAAGGACGATGTTTTCGCCGCCCATATCCCTGATGGAGTCTTCAAACTCCTTTTCGTAAAGATCCGCCTGATCGTTCTCGGAAAGGCTTACGCTGTCCGTGCTCACAAGGTTTTCGACTGACATGTATATGTTGCTTGAGCCGTCCTCGTTCTCAGCCGAAAGGTCGTATAAAACAACAGCGTTTGCGTAGACCTCCCGCAGCTCCTCATCGGTCAGATCCTCGGTGATGCCGTTTTCCTCGGCAAAGTTTTCAGCCTCAAAAGTCCAGTCTTCACCCTTGAAACCAAAGCCGAAATACCTGTTCTCATAGGTATCGCCGTTTACGGCGCCGAATTCATAGGGCTCCGCCTCCGGCTCGGGTTCCGGTTCCGGCTCTTCCGCGGGGGCTTCCTCTTTTGCCGGCGCCGCTTCCTTCCCGGCGTCGGTCTCCGCTGTCTCCGCGGCCTGTTCCTCTCTGATCTTGCCTATGGGATCGCTTTTGGAGCATCCCGCAAGTATCGCGGTCAGGCAGCACAGCGCCAGCAGAAGCGCGATTGTTTTTTTCATATCTTTCCCTCCGTTTTTTTATCGGCACATCCCTGTGCGGAGAGGTTTAAGCATTGCCGGAGACTCAGCCGGGTATCCTGCGGCTGTACCGCAGACGGAAATGCGCAGGATACTGATGGGGCGTTTATGGTTTTCTCAGATCTTATAGAACATATCCGTCACCTGATCCGGGCCGTCCGGGTCGAGGCTGGTGATGGTGATGCACGCCAGGTAATTGCCCTCTTTAATGAATACGCCCCTCTGATAGATATGAAGACTACTGTAATCGTATTCCAGGTTCACGACAGGATGGGAATCATCTCCGATGTTGGCAATGCCCCTTGTGACCACAAGGTTTTCGCCCTGCAATTCCTCCACGGTTGCCTTTAACTCGTTTTCGTAAAGGTCCGCCTGCTTATTCTCGTCCAAATCTGCGCTGTTCGAGAGCACAAGGTTCTCCACGGCTAAATAGACGTTGCTGCTGCTGTCAGCGCTTTCCGCGCCCATATCATTCCAAATGTCGCTGTTATTGAATAAATCCCGGATCTCCTCGTCTGTCATTTCGGCAGTTACACCGTTCTCCTCGGCAAGCTCCTCTTCTGTTTCAAAGATCCATCCCTCTCCCTTGAAGCCGATGCCGAAATATTTGTTTTCGTAGGTGTCGCCGTTTACGGCGCCGGGCTCAAAGGGAGTCTCTTCCACTGCGGGCTCCGACGGCTCAGACTGACTCTGGATGGCGTCAGTTATGGGGTTCCCTTTGCTTGAGCATCCTGCGAACAGGGCCGCAATGACGCAGATCACCATAAGGAACGCTATAATCTTTTTCATATCTTTCCCTCCGTTTTTTTATTGGCACGTTTGTGCGGTATCATTTTATCATTGCAAATACGCATTTGCAATAGGGAAAAGGCCGATCCCTACTCAATATAGAACGTCCTGCCGGGCTTTCTGGGATGGGCGGCGGGCATATCCCCGTCGATGTAGCCCAGGGCAAGGTGGCCCACGCCCTCGTAATCGCCCTCGATACCCAGGCTGTCAAGGATTTCCTTTCCGAAGTCAGAGGCAAACTCCTCCTTCGCCCGATGGATCCAGCAGGTGCTCAGCCCCAGCTCATGGGCCATGAGCATCATGTTGCCGAGGGTGACGCTGCCGTCGTAGACCGCCGTGCGTGCGTCCAGGTTCGACGCCACGATTAAGATCACCGGAGCGCCGTAGAAGGGGTCAAAGCCCTCCTCCCAGCCGCCGATCTTTCGGTTTTCCTCGGCGATTTTGTCTCTCAGCTCACGGTTCGTCACGGCGATGATGATGGGCGCCTGCTTCCCCATGCCTGACGCGGCGAAAACTCCCGCCTCCATGATCCGGTCTATAAGCTCCTTCGGCAACGGGTCGGATTTGTACTTACGAATGCTTCTGCGTTCCTTAATAATAGTCATTAAATCGCTCATTTTGTGTACCTCCTGTTATATATAGATAAAACTGATCTGCTGTTTATAAAACCATTTCCTGCGGTAAGCCGGGTTTTCACTCATCCTCTCTCCGCTCCGCGAAATATATGCCCCACTCTTTAAACTGTCCGGGAATGTCAAATACCGTTTTTCCGTCCGCTTCATAAATCTCGCTTACGCCGGGATGATCCTGGGAAAAAGTATCCCACGCTGTAACAAGCTTTTCCGTGCGGTCAATATCATGGGGCTCAAAAAAGTCGGCATATCCGTCTGTATTCCGGCTGAAAACAGTAAGGACATTGTATTTTCCGAACATTATTTCATCGCCGCTGTTATGGCAGCCGTAGCCAAATGCGGAAAGCCCGTCGTTGAACAAAAGCTCTCCCACACGAAACATGATCGTCAAAGCCGCTTCCTGAGTACATCCGTCAATGTAGTAAACATCCCTGTGCCGCGTTTTTATGACCCCATCACCAATCTCCGTTTCATCCGAAAGAAGAGTGGGAATCTCAAGGATAAAGAACAGGGGCTCGTCATGCATTACTATAAAATGCTGCATCACCGACTCGATCTTATCAACACTCACGTTGGCATTGATTTGATTGCCGGTAACCTCAAAACCTTCAAAAAGCATTTCGGGCCGCTCAACCTTGCATCCCGCTTTGAGTTTCAGATTCCTTGCCATTTTTCACCTCATCTGATCCCACATAACATGCCGCGATTATTCATTCACGATTATTCACTGTTCCACGATCTCAATATCCGCGTCGTAGCTCTTTGCCCAGCTTCTGATGCGGCAGACCTTGCCCGCGAGATACTCCGGCGTATATCCGAAGCACTCCGCCAGCTCCTCCACCGTCATGTTTAGGAGGGCGTTTGCCGCCAGATCGCCGCTGACCCAGCATTTGCCGTCCCGCAACAGCTCCACCACGGCGATGTTCTCGGTGACGAGGCCGACGACGTAGTAAAACATGCTCTCTGCGTCGGCGAAATGCCGCTGCCGGGTGTGGAAATGGACGCAGTAGGGCTCCGGGTAACCGTTAAAATACGTTACGATTATGTTCCCGTTTCCGTTGGGGTTTAAAATGTTCGCCGTCTCGTCCTCCCCGTCCCGGGTAAAGGTGACGGTGCAGTCGGTTAAGTTGTCCTTTAAAATGTCAAGCCGCATGTTTTTCTCCTGTTTCTTTCTTTTATACTGCTGTTCCCGGCGCACCGGTCAACCCTCGAGGCTCATGGGCCAGTCCCGGAAAATCTCCTCGCTGAGGGCGATCTCCCCGTTCTCCAGCGTCAGCTCCGCCTGCCTCGTGTCTCCGTTAATCGGCGTGTGTTCGATCAGAATGTTTCCGTTTTCGTCTGTTTTCAGTTCCGGAGCCACGGAATCAACGGCATAAGTCTTCTCAGCCAGCTCAACGGGCACTCCGTTTTCCACGGAATAAACGTTTATCACAACCGTGAAAATTCCGCTGATGGGCCCGTCGGACAGGAACACGATCTCATCCTTCCCGTCCCGGTCAATGTCGCCGTAAACCGGCCCGGCGAGGAAATCGCGGAACATACAGCCGCCGTTTTTGCCCACAAGGAAAGCCCTTGTCTCATATCCCCTGTACTCAGGCTCATCCGGAACCGTATCGTCGGGAAGGTTCGGACGATAGACCGGCCCGAAAAACACCTGAGCCCCCGTGGCGTCATACAGCCCCTCCGGCGTCGCTTCCGCAAGGGACAAAAGCCTCTCGTCGCCTATGGCCCCGATGGCCTCCGACCAGGTCAGGGCGCCCTCGCTTTCGGTGGGCTGACCGATGCGGTACTCGATAGTGATCTCGTTGGGTTCCGCCCACCTGCAGATGATAATATAAACGTCGTCCCTGTACAAAAACGACTGACTCATGTACTCCTCATATTTGAACCCGGCCTTACTCAGACCGTGAATGTAATCCCCCAGCATATAGGGATGGACGTCTTCATACACAACAAAGTGATCCGACTGCTCCTTTACGGTAAAGTCCGGCAGCAATATCTCCGGCGTCATAGGATTGTCATATTCCGGCTTCTTGCGGGTACAGCCCGAAAAAAGGAGCAAAAGGGCAATAATAAGAACAATGATCCGTTTCATGCTCCACCGCCTTTCGAGAATACATATTGTCCCAATTATATATGATTCCGCCGAAAAAAACAATATCCCCCGTGGGCGGGGGATATTATTAATAATGTCGGCGCTTTGCGCCTGATGATGTTTCTCCGCTTGCGCTTCGAAATGATGTTGCTCCCCTTGGTCGCAATGATGTAATGTTTGCCCCTCATGTCCCGCAGGACACATCATCAGCGAAGCGGCATCATGTGCGAAGCACATATCATTTGCCCGCAAGGGCAAACATCATTGAAAAAACAATCCCCGCCGTGGGAGACTGCTAATGATGTCGGCGCTTTGCGCCTGATGATGTTTCTCCGCCTGCGCTTCGAAATGATGTTGCTCC
>JAFRUW010000027.1 GCA_017438675.1 Oscillospiraceae bacterium
ATGACAAGGACGTGCATGCCGAGAGTGTAGGCCAGATACTCTGCGCAGGTGATGGCCATACGGGGGGTGGCTATACGCTCGACTGCCGGGTCGTCCGCAAGGTTTATAAACATGACGGAGCGCTCGATGGAGCCGGTGCGCTTGAAGTCCTCTGTAAAGAACTGGGCCTCTTCAAAGGTGATGCCCATGGCGGCGAATACAACGGCGAAATCGTCGTCAGTGCCGCGAACCTTTGCCTGACGTGCGATCTGAGCCGCAAGCTCGGCGTGGGGCAGACCGGAGCCGGAGAAGATGGGCAGCTTCTGGCCGCGGACCAGGGTATTCAGACCGTCGATGGCGGAGACGCCCGTCTGGATGAACTCGGCGGGGTAGTCGCGGGCAGCGGGGTTCATGGGAAGGCCGTTAATGTTGCGCTTTTCGGCGGTGATGATGCTTCCGCCGCCGTCGATGGGCTTGCCGGTGCCGGAGAAGATGCGGCCGATCATGTCGGGGCCCACGGGAAGCTCAAGGCTGTGGCCCAGGAAACGGGCCTTGGAGTTGGAGATCTGAAGTCCCTGAGTGCCTTCGAACATCTGAACCAGGGCGGTGTTTCCGCTGAGCTCAAGGACCTTTCCGAGACGGATGCTGCCGTCGTTCTCGCGGATCTCAACCAGCTCGTCGTACTTTACGTCCTCGACGCATTCGACCAGCATAAGGGGGCCGACGCTTTCTCTTATGGTCTTATAATCTCTTCTCATGCCGCGTCACCTCCGCTTCTGATTTCGGCAAATTCCCGTCTCATTTCCTGATCCAGCTCTTCATAGAAGCCGTCCCACTTGTTGTCGGGTTCGTATTTCATACGGGCTATCATGCCGAGTACGCCCATGTTGATGATCTTTCTGTATTCCGCGCCGGCTCTCAGAGCGTCGCGGCTTCTGTGATACCAGCCCAGGATTGCGGCGACCATCTGCGCCTGCTTTTTGGGCGGCGTATAGGTGTCCACCTCACGGAAGGAGTCCTGCTGGAGGAAGTCCTCACGGATGAGTCTCGCGCAGTCAAGGGTCAGCCTATCCTTCTCGCTGAGGGCGTCAAAGCCCACAAGACGGACGATCTCGTTGAGCTCCGCTTCCTGCTGGAGGAGGAATTTTACTTCCGCCACCTGGGAGCTCCAGTTCTCGTCGATGTTTTCGGTGAAGTAATTGCCCAGCTTCTGGTCGTAAAGGGAATAGCTCTTCAGCCAGTCGATGGCGGGGAAGTGACGCTGATAGGCCAGCTCCGCGCTGAGGCCCCAGAAGACCTTGACGATACGCAGCGTGGCCTGGCTGACAGGCTCACTGGTGTCGCCGCCGGGAGGCGATACGGCGCCGATAGCGGTGACCGCGCCCTCGCGGTTGTCCTTGCCGTTGCAGATGACGGCGCCTGCGCGCTCGTAGAACTCGGCAAGTCTGGTGGACAGATAGGCGGGGTAGCCTTCTTCACCGGGCATTTCCTCAAGACGGCCGGACATCTCACGGAGGGCCTCGGCCCAGCGGGAGGTGGAGTCGGCTATGATGGCCGCCTTATAGCCCATATCGCGGAAATACTCCGCTATTGTGATGCCTGTGTAGATGGACGCCTCACGGGCGGCAACAGGCATGTCGGATGTGTTTGCGATAAGAACCGTTCTCTTCATAAGGGAGAGGCCGGTGCGGGGGTCGTGAAGCTCCGGGAATTCCTTCAGAACGTCGGTCATCTCATTGCCGCGCTCGCCGCAGCCGATATAGATGATGATGTCGGCGTCGGCCCACTTTGCAAGCTGATGCTGAACGACGGTCTTGCCGGAACCGAAGGGGCCGGGGATACATGCGATACCGCCCTTGGCAATGGGGAACAGGGTGTCGATGTTCCTCTGACCGGTGACCATGGGGGCATCGGGAATGACCTTTTTCTGATAAGGTCTTCTCACGCGGACGGGCCACTTCTGGAGCATCTGGATCTCATGGATCTTACCCTTTTTGTCCTTGATCTTCGCAATGGTATCGACTATCGTGGCGTTGCCGCTGTACAGCCACTCCAGCTTGCCGGAGATGCCGTTGGGCACCATGATGCGCTGGGTGACGGCGGGAGTTTCGTCAACCGTACCGAGAATGTCGCCGGGTATGACTTCGTCACCGACTCTGGCATAGGGAACGAAATCCCACTTCTTCTCTCTGTCCAGCTTGGGTACGTCGATACCTCTTGAAATACGGTCGCCGGAGACCTTGTAGATTTCCGTAAGGGGTCTCTCGATACCGTCGTAAATACCCTCGATAAGACCGGGGGCAAGCTCGACCGTCAGAGGTTCGCCGGTCATATAGACAGGCTCGCCCGGGCCGATGCCGGCTGTGTCTTCATAAACCTGTATGGACGCCTTGTCCCCGCGGAGCTCGATGATCTCGCCGATGAGCTGCTTTTCGCTGACGCGGACAACGTCGTGCATGTGGACATCCCGCATTCCGGTAGCCACTATGAGGGGGCCGGCTACCTTATATATAGTTCCTGTTTTTTTATCGTGCATATTGTCTGGGGCACCTGCCTTCCTACTCTTTATCAAATATATTGGTTCCTATGGCCTTCTCCATGTTGATCCGAACCTTTTCCAAACCGTAGCCGGTGGAACCCGTCCGCTCCGGTATAGGCAGGATCAGGGGGTAGGCCTGAGCTCTGTACTTTTTGAGATCCTCCTCAAGGAGCGCCGCGTAATTTTCAGTCAGGAAAATCACGTTGTAGCCGCCCCGGACGAGACGCCTTATGGCGTTTGAAGCCTCCTCCACGTTCTCCACGGAGACCGCTTCAACACCGGCGGTATTGAACAGTACGACGGAGGAATGCTCGCCCACAGCGGCAGCTTTAACTTTACTCATCGTTACCTCCCGTCGCCTCCTGGCTCTTTCTGGCGAACAGCAGCCTCAAAGCCGCCGCCTCGTTCTTCTTCTGGAAATAGTACTGGGCCAGAACACCCATTCCGTCGTCGTAACCCAGATCCGTGAGAACGCTCGAGAGCCTTCTGTTTACATCCTGCAGAATCTCGTCGTCGGTGCGTTTGTCGTCCTTCGCCCTGTACTCCGAGAAGCTCACCGGCAGATAGGCAAAATCCTCCGCCTCTCTGCCCAGCCGTTTCATCCTCATTCTTATAAGACGGTTCCTTCCGGCGCCGTACTCGGTGAGGAGATTTTTCAAAGCGGAGCAGTGCTTCTTTGCCGCTCCCTCCACCGCGTGGTTAAACATGGCGTTGTCCACCGTGCAGGAGATAAGGAAGGGATCTTCCATATCGCCGACGCCCTCCAGCTCCCGCTCAAGATCCTTGCCGAGAAGGCTGAAATCCTCGGTCTCGGCGCATATTCTGAGAAGCTCCGGTGAAAAGCTGCCCTCCACTAAGGGGAGATTGTCCATGTGGCCCTTTACCAGCTTTGACTTCAAAAACAGCTTGAGATTCAGGGCATCCTCCTCAAAGAAGAGGAGATTCGTCAGTTCCTCGTCGGGAGCAAGCTCCAGAATGAAGGAAACCGCCCTCTGCATCTCCTTGTCGATGGAGTCCCGGACTGTCTCGCCCTCCTCGGCTTTGGGATAACCGTATTCCTCAAGAAGCTTTACGGCGCCCGCAAGATCCGCCTCTCTCAGGCGGCTCCACTGCTCCCCGGTGAGGACGGGATGGCTTGTCGCCTTTATGCGGCCGATGGCGTATTCATAAGACTTTTTGCCGTAAGCATTATATTCACCCATACGGCGCTCACTTTCTTCCGAACAGACTGTCTGCTATCTCTTTTTCGTTCTGCTCGAAGATCTCGTCCAAAATAGCGTCATAGGAAAGGTCGATGTCGTACTCGTCGCCGCAGAGGATGACGCCGCCGTCGATATCGGCAGGCTCGTCGGAAACGGAGACGGACACCTTTTCGTTCCTCTCATCGGAAATCAGCTTGCTCCAGTAATCGCCCAGAAGCTTGTCGCGGAAGATGAGAGATTTCTTCTCGCCGAAATTGTCGGCGCAGAAGGTCTTGCTTTTAAACTTGGGAAGGTCGCGCTGGGAAGCCTTCACAGTCACGGCGCCGTTCATGGCGTACTGGCTGATGAGCTTTGTAAAGAGTTCGCCCCAGTCTTTGTCGCTCAGATTCATGAGCATTTTCTTTGCTGCCTCTTTGGCCTTGTCCAAGAGGTCGTGCTTGGTGTTCAGATAGCTGATCCTGTTGTCCAGCTCAGCCTCCTGAACGCCGCCCCTGAGGATAAGCTCCGCCTGGGAGGCGCCGCGCCCGGTGATGGCGTCGGCCTTTTCCTGGGCCTCGGCCATGATTGAGTCTCTCAGAGCCTCCGCCTCCGCCTTCCCGGCGTTGGCGATGGCCTCGACCTCCGCGGCAGCTTTATCCTGGATTTTCTTTATAACAGTTTCTGCACTCATATGGTAATTCCCTCCTGCTTGTTCATCCCGTACGGCTGTCAGATGGTGATGCCGAACATCAGAAGGATGGAAGCCAGAAGAGCAAGGATAGCGTATGTCTCAACAAGAGCGGTCATTGTGATACCCTTACCGGAAGCGTCGGGCTGCTTGCCGGTCATGTGGATGGCCGCAACAGCCGCCTTGCCCTGGCAAATACCGGAGATAAGACCGACAACAGCCATGGGAAGCGCCGCGAAGAAGAACTGCCAGCCCTGTGCGGCGGTGAGATTTGCCACGTTGCCGCCAAGGAGGCCGACTCTGACCATGATAAGGATGGCGATCAGGAAGCCGTAGATGCCCTGGGTGCCGGGGAGAGCCTGAAGGACAAGTACCTTACCGAAGAGATCGGGGTTCTCAGATGTGACCCCGGCAGAAGCCTTGCCGGCAGCCATAACGCCGACTGCGGAGCCGATGCCCGCCAGAATTGCGCAGAGAGCTGCGCCGCAAACAGTGATTACAATACCGATATTAGCCATTTTCTTTTCCTCCGTCGTCTTTTAAATCAATATATTTTGTTTGGATTGCAAAAGGCTTGAACAGCCTTCCGTTGCCGTCGTAGAACTTGCTGTAGAACTCGATGTACTGCAGACGGCAGTCGTGAACGTATGCCGAGAGAAGACCCAGCACAAGGTTGAACACGTGGCCGAAAGCGTAGATCACAAGGGACAGGATAAATCCGAATACGTTGCCCTGGATCATTCTGGCCAGCATGTTCATGACCATGCCGACGACGCCTGTCGCCAGCGAAAGGGCAAGGATACGGGAATAGGACAAAATGTCGCTCATGTAGCCCGTAACGCCGTAGAGGCCCAGAAGACCTCCCGTGGCCTTTCCGAAGATGCCCTTCTTTTCCCTGCCGGCTGTAAACAGAACGATGAGGGCGCCGGCAATGGCAAGGATCATACCGACGGTCTTTGTCTGCTTAAGGAACAGCAGGCCCAGACCTGTTATGACCATTATCCACGACACCTGATCGAATATGGCGTCCCAGACCCTTCCGGCCTTCACGTCATAGACTATCTTGGTGATCATGCCCGTAAAGATATGCAGTACGCCGATTATCAGCGTCAGGATCAGCATTTTCAGGGGATCGTTCATGGGGGAGAACAGGATGGGATGCCATGTCTCACCGAAGTAGCTGCCGAACAGGACGCCGCATATCATGGTGGTTATGGATGAATAGATAATAACATTGAAAAGCTTTTCGGTGGTGCCCTTGGGCTGCATCAGCTTTTTCAGGATGAGACCCAGAACCACCATCATAAGACCGTAGCCCGCGTCGCCCATCATGAGGCCGAATATTATCCAGTACCAGGGGGCCATTACGGGGTTGGGGTCGTTGTCACCGTACATGGGTACGCTGAACATGTTGGTGATGCCTTCAAACTGGCTTGTAAGATAGTTGTTGCGCATCTGGGAAGGGGGCTTTTCGTCGGGAAGGGGGTCCCGGGTCTGCAAATCGTAGGCGTCGGTCACCTTCGCAACGGTCTTTTCCACCTTCTTCACCTTGTCCTCCGGCACCCAGCCCTCAATGACTACGGTGGCGTCGGTCTCGGTAAAGGGAGCGGCCTCTCTCTCACTCTCCGCCCTGAACTGCTCGTATAAAAGCTCAGGCGCATCGGTTTCCGCCGAGAGGGCTTTCAGCTCCTCATTCATGGTCATCAGTGTCGCATTGTTTTCGGTTATGCTTTCGTTTAAGGCCCTGATCCTATCCGCCACCTTGCCGCCCTTTAACGGGAGCGCGGCGCGTTCAAATCCGGCGTCAAATAATCTGGAAAGATTTTCGCCTTTGAGACTGACAGCAATCATGTATTCCCTGACGCCGTCGCTCGATACCGTCTGCAGCTCGGCGCCGCAGGCTTCGGCAGCTTCCCGGCAGGCTTCAAGATCGCCCACCGCGGCGCTTCCCGTGACGCTTGACGTATACTCGGTATCGCCTATGTCCTCCACGGGTACCGTGAGATCCTGCCACGGCGTGAGCTGAGCCACGGTCTGCCGATCCTTTTCCACTGCGGACTCCGTTTCGGAAATCTTCTTTAAGAGGGCTTCCATCCGTCCCGCAGTCACAAGATCGTTTGTACGGTCGCCTTCGAATTCCGACTCGGTCACTTCGGGATTCGGGGCGAACAGGGGCTTTTTCTCCTTGTAGGGCTTTACGTCCTTAATGAGCTTCTCCATACGGCGCATATTCTGCCCCGCGGAGGGCTCGATATGGGTACTGTCCTCGGTCTCACAAAGCATAATCTCCCCGCACTTCTGCAGTGCCGTCAGCAGCTTATCCCTGTCCTCCTTCATGCAGATAATGGACAGGTACTTCATGGACGCGATCAATATTCATCACCTCGCTTATCCTGTGCAGCACGCTTAAAGCTTGGAAAGCACAAGCTTTACTGCGTTTGCCTCATTGCCGGACGCGGTTTTTCTCAGCGCGGCATTCTCTGCCTCGCCCTTTGCGCGGATTGCCTTCGCCTTTTCGCCGGCCTCTTTTTCGGCGGCTGCCACGGCCTTCGCCGCGTCCGTCTTGGCCTTCGCTATGAGAATATCCGCATCCCTTCTGGCATCGCTTTCAGCCTGTGCCAGCGCGGAATCGGCAGCGGCCTTGGCCTTCTGCTTCAGCTCCGCGGCCATTGCTTCAGCTTCCCTGATTTTTTCCAATGCTTCCATCTGATCCCTTCTTTCAAGTAAAATATGGTCAGTCATTGCCCTGGCCGAAACAGTCGGAAATGCGATCGCCCGCCCGGCGGCAGGCGCCGGTTTCCGCTCCCGTTTCCGGCAGGCGCAGTATTTGCATACGTTATTCATTGTAGCATATTTTCCCCATGTCTTCAATATTTTTTACTTCTTTTCTGCATAAAAAAATTCATCACGGCAACGTCGGTTTTTCCTATTGAAAAAACGGCGAAAAAAAGGTAAAATAGGCTGTACGTTTATTTTTTCATGAACCGCGGAGGAATAAGGATATGTTTAAAATAGGCTTCGACAACGAAAAATATCTGAAGATGCAATCGGAGCGGATCAGAGAACGGATCACACAGTTCGGCGGCAAGCTGTACCTGGAATTCGGCGGCAAGCTGTTCGACGATTATCACGCCTCCCGTGTCCTTCCGGGGTTTCTGCCCGACAGTAAGATAAAAATGCTCTCCCAGCTCAAGGATCAGGCGGAGATCATTATCGTTATAAACGCCGAGGACATAGAGAAAAACAAGACCAGGGGCGATCTGGGCATCACCTACGATCAGGACGTTCTGCGGCTTATCGACATTTTCCGCGGCTTCGGCTTTCTGGTCGGCAGCGTAGTCATCACAAGATTTGAGGGCCAGGCCTCTGCCGAGATGTTCAAGGAGCGGCTGGAGTCCATGGGTGTCAAGGTGTACCGTCACTACCCCATCCCCGGCTACCCTTCGGATCTGTCAAGCATCGTATGCGACAGCGGCTTCGGAAAAAACGACTATATAGAGACCTCCAGATCCCTCATCGTGGTCACCGCCCCCGGCCCCGGAAGCGGCAAGATGGCCACATGCCTGAGCCAGCTTTACAACGACTACGAGCGGGGCATCTCCTCCGGCTATGCCAAGTATGAGACCTTCCCCATCTGGAACCTTCCCCTTAAGCACCCCGTAAACCTTGCCTACGAAGCGGCCACCGCCGATCTTGCCGACGTGAATATGATCGACCCCTTCCACTTCGACGCCTACAACGAGGTCACGGTAAACTACAACAGGGATGTGGAGATTTTCCCGGTCCTCAACGCCATGTTTGAGAAGATCTACGGTGAATCCCCCTACAAGTCCCCCACAGATATGGGCGTAAACATGGCGGGCAAGTGCATCACTGACGACGAGGCGGTGTCAAGCGCCGCCAAGGATGAGATCATCCGCCGGTATTACTCCGCCATGTGCAACAAGCGCAGGGGCCTTTCCGACGGCTCCGATGCCATGAAGATAGAGCTCATCATGAAGCGGGCGGGCATCACGCCCGAGCACCGGGCCGTAACAGTTGCGGCTCTCAAAAAGGAACAGGAGACCGGCGAGCCCGCGGCGGCCATCGAGCTGCCCGACGGCAGGATCGTAACCGGCAAGACAACGGAGCTTCTCGGCGCCGCATCCGCAGCCCTCTTAAACGCCCTCAAGCTGCTGGGCGGCATCGAGGACAGCGCCCATCTTATCCCGCCCTCCTTTATACAGCCCGTTCAGGAGCTGAAAACAGGCCATCTTGGGAGCCAGAACCCCCACCTCCACACCGACGAGATACTGGTGGCCCTCTCCATATCCGCCTCCGCCGACCCCAGGGCGCAGGTGGCCATCGA
>JAFRUW010000028.1 GCA_017438675.1 Oscillospiraceae bacterium
ATAATCAGATCAAAGCAAAGCCAGGATTAAAGCAAAACCAATTAAAACTCCCGCCGTGTCAAGCACGGCGGGGGTTTTAGCATGTCTACAAAGTCGACATGCTTCAAAACAAATCTTGCGATTTGTTTTGAGTAGGGGTTATGCGCCGCTGCAGCGCACAAATTGAACTGAATTAAATAATGAATAAAGAAAACATCCGAAAACACCCAAAAAGAAAGATCCCGAAGGTATTTCCTTCGGGATCAATGCTTTCTGTATTAATGATTATCGATTACTCCTCGATGTCCTCATCCTCGTCGTCATCGTCATCGAATTCGAACTCAAGGGTTTCACCGCAGTTGGGGCAGTCGATCTGACCCATTTCAAGAACGGAACTGTCAATGATCAGCTCATTGTTGCAGGCGGGGCAAACTACACTGACTTCAAAGTCTTCATCGTCATAATCGAAATCGTCGTCATCCTCGTCCTCATCTTCGTCGTCATAATCATCGTAGTCGTCATCGTCTTCACACTCACAGCAGCAGTCGTAAACGATGTCCTCGACCTCAGCCAGATCATCGGAAAGCGCATCCAGCTCGTCACCGATGTCGAGAGCGTTGTCATTGATCTCCTCGATCTCTTCTGCGATTTCCTCCAGCGCATCGATAATGGCGCCGAAAAGCTTACCCTCTTTTGTATCGGCGTCAAGCTCAAGGCCGTCTGCCAAACCCTTCAAATAAGCAACTTTTTCAATAACTGACATTAGTATTAACCTCCTGTGTTAAATTAAACTCCCGAAAGATCAGCCCTTGGATCTCTCAAGATACTCGCCGACTCTTGTATCGATCCTGATCCTGTCACCGGGGTTGATGAACAGGGGAACCTTGACCTCTGCGCCGGTTTCAAGTATGGCGGGCTTTGTTACGTTGGTGGCGGTATCGCCCTTGAAGCCCGGATCTGTCTGGGTAACTTCCAGATCAACAAAAGTGGGGGGCTCAACATTGAACACCTTTCCCTTGTAGGAATAGATGGTGCAGGACATGTTTTCCTTAACGAACTTGAAGTTGTCGTTCAGGACGCTCTCATCAATAGGCTCAAGCTCATATGTCTCCATATCCATGAAGTAATACAGGTTACCGTCATTGTAGCTGTACTCCATGTCACGGCGCTCAACAAAAGCATTCTCAAACTTGTCTGTGGGGTTGAAGGAAGTTTCGGTAACGGCACCGGTGATGACATTCTTCATCTTGGTACGTACAAATGCCGCGCCCTTGCCGGGCTTTACGTGCTGAAACTCCACTACCTGCATGACCTTTCCGTCCATTTCAAAGGTAACGCCGTTTCTGAAATCACCTGCTGAAATCATAGTATATCCTCCTAATATCTTTTTTAAACACGGAATGACCCGTGCCACAATAGTCTCAAGGTATTTTATCTCATTTTGAAGCTATTTGCAAGGCTATTTTACAAAATAATCAGATCTTTCCTCAAATTGGTTATATTCCGATTGCCGTTTTCGGTGAGATACAGCACATCCTCGATCCTGACGCCGAATTTGCCCTTGAGATAAATGCCGGGTTCGGCGGAAATCACCGCGCCTTCGGGCATCAGACGTTCCTCATCCGGGGAGGCGTTGGGCTCCTCATGGATGTCGATACCCAGGCTGTGACCGAAGGAGTGGCCGAAGGTGCCCTTATAGCCCGCATTGTCGATCACGTCTCTCGCTGCCTTATCGATCTCTTTGCCCGGCACCCCGGCTCTCGCGGCGGCAATACCCGTAGCCTGTGCTTCGTAAACAATGTCATACACCTTCCGCATCTCATCGGTAGGTTCACCGATGCAGAGCGTCCTTGTGGTGTCGGAGCAGTAGCCCTTGTATTTCGCGCCGAAGTCCATGATCAGGAAGCCCTTTTTGAGCTTTATGTTCTCCGCCTCGCCGTGGGGGATGCTGGAGTGCTCGCCGGACACGATGATGGGGTCAAAAGAACAGTCCTCCGCTCCCCGGAGCTTCATCTGATATGTGAGCTCCGCCGCGATCTCCGTCTCCGTCACGTCGGTGGTGATCAGCCCCAGCACATGGTTAAAGGAATCCTCCGCGATCCGTTGGGCCTTGATCATAATTTCCAGCTCCTCCGGAGATTTTGAAGAGCGGAGTCCGGTCATAAAATCCGTGCCGGGTACAAGCTTTGTCTCAAGCTTTTCGCTGAACCTGTTGTAGTCCCGGAGGGTCATGATCCCGTCCTCGAAGCCGAGATCCGCGATATTGTGATCCCTCAGCTTTTCGTTTATCTGCTTAATATAATCATTGCGGCTGTCCACCATAAGGACCGTGCAGTCACGAACATGCTCCTCGGCAGCCTCAATGTATCGGGAGTCAATGAAAAAATACGCGTCCTCCCCGGTGATCAGCACCTTGCCCGCGGTGGAACGGAACCCCGTGGCGTATCTTCTGTTTGACTCGCCCGTAATGAGCATCGCGTCAAGTTCACTGTTCTTCAATGCATTCTGTATATCTTTTATCTTATTCATGTCTCTGTCTCCTCAGATCGTTTTTTGCCATCATTCTGAAAGGCTTTTCCACCCAGTATCTAAGTGTCAGCCACGGGTAATTGAGCAGTATGGGCTCCACTAAAAAACTGGTCACATTTGCCAGATTTGCCGCAAGGGTGTCGGTAAATATCTGATCCCCCGCAAGGGCGGTCTCACCTTCCGAAAAGCCCGTCACCGCGAGCGCCCTCTGTACGCCTTTGCCGAAGGGCTTTTTCGCCCGGATAATGTAATCCACACCCAGCTCCCGGGCAAAAACGCCCGCCATGGGCTTTCTGGTGTTGGACACGATGAAGAGGGTTATCCCCTCGTTTTTCATCCCGTCAAACCAGCTCTTCATTTCATCCGAGGGCTTTTTCTCGCCGTAGGGCGATACGGTGTTGTCAAGATCAAGGAGCAGCAGCTTTATGCCTGAACGCTTCAGAAGCTCAACGTCAATATCGGTGAGCTTTCCGAAGGAATAGTCGGGTATTAGGGAAAAACTCATGATCCGCTAAATTATCTCCTTTATTATCTCTATAAGTGTATCCATTTCCAGATCCGTGCCCACGGTAATTCGGAGCCAGTCGTCGATCCTGGGCTTTGAGAAATGGCGCACAAGAATTCCCCGCTTTCGAAGTTCGCCGTAGAGCCCGCTTCCGCTTATATCAGGATGCCTTGCGAAAATGAAATTTGCGCTTGAATCCATAACTGTGAATCCAAGGTCTCTCATCTCCCTGATAACCCTGTCCCTTGTGGAGATTATCGCGGCGGTTGTTTCATCGAAATAAACCGTGTCCCGCATTGCAGCTTCCGCCGCAGCGAGGGCCACCCTGTCGAGAGTGTAGGAGTTTATGCAGTTCTTGACCGCGTTGAGTCCGGCGATAAGCTCCGGGCTGCCCATGGCATAGCCCACTCTCAGGCCGGCAAGGGAGCGCGATTTGGAAAATGTTCGCACCACCAGAAGGTTGGGATACTTATCCAAAAGTCCCACAGCGGACTCGCCGCCGAAATCCACATAAGCCTCGTCAACGATGACCACCGCATCGGGATTTGCGGAGACGATCTTCTCTACATTGCCGAGACCCATATCGATGCTTGTGGGGGCGTTGGGGTTTGCGATCACCACGCCGTGGTTTCCGCCGCAGAAGGCATCCACATCGAAAGTAAAGTCCTCTTTTAAGGGTATCTCCCTGTAATCCAGTCCGAAGAACTCGGCGTAAACCGGGTAGAAGCTGTAGGTGATGTCTCCGAATACGATCTCCCTGCCGGGATCGAAAAATGCCAGGAACGCAAAGGCCAGCACCTCGTCCGATCCGTTGCCGACAAATACCTGCTCCGGCTTTACCCCGTGGTCCTCACTAATGGCGGAGATCAGGCCGCTGCTCTCGGGATCGGGATACAGCCTGTACTGCAGAGGCCTGACCTTTTCCACAGCCTCCCTGACCTTCGGTGACGGGGGATACGGGTTCTCGTTTGTATTGAGCTTTATGAGCTTCTCGTTTTTCGGCTGCTCACCGGGGACATAGGGCACTATGCCGTCAAGGCGGCGGCTCCAGTATTTATTCATGGGTCTCCTCCCGCTGTATGCTTTTTATATTCTTCTCTATCTTGTTTCTTGGGCTCATGATCTCATGGCCGCAGCCCAGGCATCTCATCTTGAAATCTGCGCCGATGCGGAACACCTGCCATCGGTTGGATCCGCAGGGATGCCTTTTCTTCATTACAACGATGTCTCCTACCCTAACGTCCATTTTTTATCGCCTCCCAATAGGCTTTTGCGGCTTTTTCGTTCTTGTTTTCGCCGTATTCGTAGTATTTCACATTTTTTATGGCGTCGGGAAGGTACTGCTGCTCCACGTAATGATTGGGGAAATCGTGGGGGTACCTGTAGTTCTGCTTTATCCCCGACCCCGTGGTGTCTGCATGGACATTCTGGAGCTGCCTCGGTATCTCCCCAGATCTGCCGTGACGTATATCAGACAGCGCCTTGTCGATGCCCATATACGCGGAGTTGGACTTGGGCGCAGTGGCAAGCATGACCGCACAGTCCGCAAGGGGTATCCGCGCCTCGGGAAGGCCCAGCATCATGGCCGCGTCGATGCAGGATTTGGTGATTGCTATGGCCTGGGGATAGGCAAGGCCCACGTCCTCACAGGCGATCACCATAAGCCGCCTGCATGGGCTTATCATATCCCCCGCCTCAAGAAGCCTCGCAAGGTAATGGAGGGCCGCATCGGGATCGGAGCCCCGGATGGACTTCTGCAGAGCGGAGATTATGTCGTAATGACTGTCCCCGTCCTTGTCGTACCGCATTCCGCTTTTCTGTGACAGCGCCTCGGCGTCGGCCATGGTGACGGCGATACGGCCGTTTTCCCGCGTTCCCGCGTAAAACAGCAGTTCCACGGCGTTAAGCGCTTTCCGCACATCGCCTCCGCAGGCGCGGCTTATATGCTCAAGGACGCCCTCCTCAATATCGGCTGTTATTCCTTCCCTGTCCTCGAGGAATTTTACGCCCCGGCGCACCGCTATAATGATGTCCTCGGGCTTCAGCTCCTTGAACTCGAAGACCGTGCTGCGGCTGAGCACCGCGTTGTAAACGTAAAAATACGGATTCTCGGTGGTGGAGGCAATAAGGGTAAGCCTGCCGTCCTCCATGAACTCAAGAAGGGACTGCTGCTGCTTTTTGTTGAAGTACTGTATCTCATCAAGATACAGCAGCACGCCGTTTGGCGCCATGAAGGTGTCCACATCCCCGATGACGGCCTTTATATCGCTGATTCCGGCGGTGGTGGCGTTCAGTCTGTAAAAGGCTTTGCCGGCGTTCTTTGCGATTATCTCCGCCACCGTCGTCTTGCCTATGCCGGACGGACCGTAGAAAATCATGTTCGGTATGGTTCCGCTTGCGATTATCCGCCTGAGAAGGCCGTTTTCGCCCAATATGTGCTTCTGGCCCACAACGTCGTCCATGGTCGTGGGTCTCAGCTCGTCCGCCAGCGGTCTGTACATGAATGCCACCTGCCTTTCTTTACGTTTTTTCCCTGACATTATATACAACTCCCTCATTATTTTCAACATTTCATTGCAATTAAAATTTAATATGATATACTGTAGAAGGAAAATTATGTGAAAAGAAGATAAACTCATGCATGATATAGACAAGATAATTGAAAATCTGGAGCATGACTATCCCGACTCCATCTGCTCCCTTCAGTACGGCAAGGACTATGAGCTGCTCTTCGCGGTGAGGCTGTCGGCACAGTGTACCGATGAGCGGGTGAATATGGTGACTCCGGCACTGTTTGAAAAATACCCCACGCTGGAGGCCTTTGCCAATGCCGACATCGCCGACGTGGAGGAGATTATCCGCTCCTGCGGGTTTTACCGCATGAAGGCCCGTGACCTGGTGAACTCGGCGATAATGATCCTCGCGGACTATGGCGGCAAGGTGCCGGACAATATGGATGATCTGCTGAAGCTCCCCGGCGTGGGCCGCAAACCGGCGAACCTCGTCCTGGGCGACGTCTACAAGGTCCCCTCCTCCGTAGTGGTGGACACCCACTGCATACGGATATCGAACCGGATAGGCCTTGTAAATGTCAAGGATCCGGTAAAGATCGAGACGGCGCTGAGAGAGATACTCCCCGGTGACAAGTCAAACGACTTCTGTCACCGTCTTGTGCTCCACGGCAGGGCGGTCTGCACCGCAAGAAGCCCGAAGTGCGGAATCTGCTCCATCAGGCAATACTGCGACTATGGAAGCGGGAAAGAATAAAAAAACACAGGAGATAATTTTATGCGAATCGTAGTTAAGGTGGGTACGTCAACCCTCGCCCATCCCACCGGGCTTTTGAATATCCGTCACATGGAGAGCCTGTGCAAGGTTTTAAGCGACATAAAGAACGCCGGGAACGAGGTCATTCTGGTGTCCTCCGGCGCTATCGGAATGGGCGTCGGCAAGCTGTCCCTCAAAGCCCGCCCGTCAGAGATGTCCGCAAAGCAGGCGGCGGCGGCCGTGGGTCAGTGCGAGCTGATGTACACATACGACAAGCTGTTTTCCGAATACAACCACGTTGTGGGTCAGATACTTGTCACGAAGAGCGACATTCAGAAAGAGGAGCGAAAGCAGAACTTCATCAACACCCTGTTCAAGCTTCTGGAATTTGACGCTCTCCCCATAATAAACGAAAACGACACCGTTGCCACCGAGGAGATCGCCATCGGCGACAACGACACTCTGGCTGCTCAGGTGGCAGAGGCGGCGGAGGCGGAGCTCCTCGTCCTGCTAAGCGACATCGACGGACTTTTTACCGCCGATCCCCGGAACGACCCCAACGCACAGCTCATCCCCGGTGTGTATGAGATCACTCCCAATATCATCGCCCTCGGCGGCGGTCAGGGCTCAAGCCTCGGCACAGGCGGAATGGCTACAAAGCTCCACGCGGCGGAGATCGCCGTAGAAGCGGGCTGCGATATGATAATTGCCAACGGCAAAGACCCCACGGTGCTGTATGATATTCTTGACGGCAAGCCGGTGGGAACGAGATTTTACGGAAAGAGAGGCTGACACCAACTATGACAACTCTTGAGATCATGAAGACCGCGAAATCGGTCTGCGCTTCCCTCGCTTCAGTAACCACTGATGAGAAGAACACCGCCCTTCTTTACATGGCGGAAGAACTTGAAAACAACACAGACAGGATCCTTGCCGCCAACAGGACAGACGTTGACGCCGCAAGGGGCAGGATCACCGACGTTATGATCGACCGCCTGACCCTTACCGAACAGCGCATAAAGGACATGGCGAAGGGTATCCGTGAGGTCACGGAGCTTCCCGATCCCATCGGCAGGACTCTCGCCTCGGTCACCCGCCCCAACGGACTTGTGATCGAAAAGCGCTCCGTACCCATGGGCGTCATCGCCATAATCTATGAGAGCCGTCCAAACGTCACCTCCGACGCTTCGGCTCTTGCCCTCAAGGCAGGAAGCGCCTGCATACTCCGCGGCGGCAAAGAGGCTTACAATTCCTCTGCGGCAATCGTTGAGGCCATGCAGGCCGGTCTTGTAAGGGCGGGGCTCCCCGGCGAGCTCATCCAGCTCGTCAGCGACACCACCCGTGAGAGCTCCTATGAGCTTATGCGCGGCGTCGGATATATCGACCTGCTCATACCCCGGGGCGGCGCAGGACTTATCAGGGCATGTGTGGAAAACGCCCTTGTCCCCTGTATCCAGACCGGTACCGGTATATGCCACATCTACGTTGACGAGACGGCGGACATCGGCAAGGCGCTGAACATTATCGAAAACGCCAAGACCAGCCGTCCCTCCGTCTGCAACGCGGCGGAGGTCTGCGTGGTAAACGAAAAGATCGCTCCCGAATTCCTGCCCCTTTTCAAAAAGCGGCTGACGGATGATCGGTCAGAAAAGGGCCTTGTACCCGTTGAGCTTCGCCTCGACCCACGGGCGGCGGCGATAATTGACGGCACACCCGCCGGTGAAAAGGATTTCGACACCGAGTTCCTCGATTACATCATGGCGGTCAAAACCGTGGCGGACGTGGACGAGGCCATTTACCACATCCAGCTCCATTCCACCCATCACAGCGACTGCATCATAACCGAAACGAAGGAAAATGCCGACAAATTTATACAGCTTGTGGACAGCGCCGCGGTTTACTGGAACGCCTCCACCCGCTTTACCGACGGCGGCGAATTCGGTCTTGGCTGTGAGATGGGCATCTCCACCCAGAAGCTCCACGCCAGAGGCCCCCTCGGTCTTGAGGAGCTGACAACATACAAATACGTTATTCTCGGTTCCGGTCAGATAAGATAGGAGGGCAAAAACATGAAATATAAACTCGGCTTTATCGGCGCGGGAAACATGGGCGGCGCGCTCCTCAGTGCGGCTCTGAAGACGACTCCCGCACAATGCATTGCGGTCAGCGAAAAAAATCCCGACCTGCTTAAAAATGTCTGCGGCAATCTGGGATGCGCAAGTGAGGAATCCCCTGTCCTTGCCGTTGAATGCGAATACATCTTCCTGGGCGTAAAGCCCCAGGTGATGCCGGCAGTCTGCGCTGAGATTGCCCCTGCCCTTGCCTCCCGTGAGACGCCCTTTACCGTCGTCACCATGGCGGCGGGAATCACCACCGACAAGATCCGCGGTTTTCTCGGCGGGGACTATCCCGTTATCCGCATAATGCCCAACACCCCCGTCAAGGTGAGCGAAGGCATGGTGCTCTACACTGCAACTGACAACGTATCCCCGGCTGCTCTTGACGAGTTCCTGACGATCATGGCCCGGGGCGGCAGATTTGACCGTCTGGACGAAAAGCTCATTGACGCCGGATGCGCCGTTTCCGGCTGCGGCCCCGCCTTTGCCTATATGTTCATCGAGGCCCTTGCAGACGGCGCCGTGACCTGTGGCCTGCCCAGAAGCAAGG
>JAFRUW010000029.1 GCA_017438675.1 Oscillospiraceae bacterium
CTCGCCGTTAATTGTCATTACGACCTCATCCCCGTCATAGACGGCTCTGCCTGCCGTATTGTCCCGCCCGGAGGTGTTTACATAGCCTTCGTCCTCTTCCTTTTTGGAGCACCCTGCAAAGACGCCGATAAGACACACAACGCATAAAACAAGCGCCATGATTCTTTTAAAACTCATATCGTTCCTCCATGAGTCACGCTTCAAAACAGATCCCGCGGCCTGTTTTGATTGTTGTTTCCTGCTCCGCCGGAATCTGCGGAGCACACAGTACATATCAATATATCATCTTTTCTTCGCTCTTGCAATAAAAAGATTTGATATTCCCAAATAAAATGTAATTAACGTCGGAACGCTCCGATCGTCTGCCCAAAAAAGAGCGCCCCGATCAGGCGGAGCGCTCTGTATTGCGTTTTATGCTTATTTAAGGGATCTGCCAGAAGCCGCCGAAATTACCAAAGCCGTTGGGGAAATTCTGGCCGCCCTGATTGTTCTGGCCGTCCTGGTTGTTCTGGCCGTCCTGGTTATTCTGGCCGTCCTGGTTATTCTGGCCGTTCTGGTTATTCTGGCCGCCCTGGTTATTCTGGCTGCCCTCACCGGAGGCGTCCTGGTTGTTCTGACCGTTTTGAGAAGTCCGCTCGTCAAATGTCACCTTGATCTGCATGGACTGACCGGAACGGTAAAGGGTGATTGTTGCGGTGTCGCCGGAGGAGAAATGTGTAAGGGCTGATTTCAGCTCCGCTGTGGAGGTGACGCTGTAATCGCCCACTGCGGTGATAACGTCGCCCACACGGAGGCCCGCGGTCTGAGCGCAGGAGCCGTCATTGATGGAATAAATGTAAGCTCCCCGGGGCAGATTCAGGTAATATGCGTAAGTTTCGGTGATGTCCTGAACATTTACGCCCAGGAATGCCTTGCCGGAAACGTAGCCCTGCTCGATGAGCTGTGTGGAGATGGAAACCGCATCGTCAATGGGGATGGCGAAACCGAGGCCCTCAACGCCGGTGTCGGAGTATTTTGCGGTGACGATGCCGATGACCTCGCCTCTTGTATTGTAAACGGGACCGCCGGAGTTTCCGCTGTTGACGGCGGCGTCGATCTGGAACATATTGATGGTGGTCTTTGAGTCGGTGGTGATATATCTGTCAAGGGCGCTGACCATGCCCTTTGTCATTGTGAACTGAAGCTCGCCCAGGGGATTGCCCACAGCGTAGATGTCCTCACCCACAACCATGTTTTCGGAACTGCCGAAGGTCACGGGATTGAGTCCCTCAGCGTCGATCTTGATGACCGCCACGTCGTTTTCGGATTCGTAGCCGATGATTTCGGCGGGATAGGTGGTTCCGTCATGCATGATGACTGTAAGCTCACCCTTGTAAACTGCCGCGTACTCGATGACGTGGTAGTTTGTCATGATATATCCGTCCTCGGAGATGATGAAGCCGGAGCCGGATACCGCGGAGGACGTTGTCTGACCGAAAAGGTTTGTTGTATTTACGGAGGTGTTGACGCCCACG
This sequence comes from Oscillospiraceae bacterium, assembly GCA_017438675.1. Lineage (GTDB taxonomy): Bacteria > Bacillota > Clostridia > Oscillospirales > Oscillospiraceae > SIG495. The sequence continues at coordinate 1,515 of JAFRUW010000029.1, forward strand.
ACCTGCTGGCAGGCCATCTCATAAAGCTGAGCCGCCGTAAGCGCTTCGCCGGTGACTCTCACTGACTGGGCGCTGCTGCTTTCGCCGTTTGACTTGCTCTCGGTTGTGGTGCCGCCGATGACGACCTGGTTGCCGACGGATCTGCCGACAGCCGATTCATTGTTTTTCAGCATGGATCTTGTCACCATGTATGCCGCGCCGCCGCCTGCAAGGCCGCAGAGGATCGCCATGGCAAGGGCTGCCGCCAGCCATCTGCCGAAGCCGCTGCGTTTCTTTTTTGTTTTTCTGGGAGTATATGTGCCGCCCTCATAGCGGTTGGGGGAATAGGCTCTCACGCTGTCGGAGGTCGCCGTATATGCGGGCTCACGCCATGGCTCGGCGTAGTCGGGTCTCGCCCGCTTTACCTCAGCCGCCAGATCCGCTTCGTCAAGGCTCAGCGTATCCGCAAGGGAAGGATCCTCTTCGGGCTCCTGAAGGGGCGCGTCTGTGTTATAGATGGGGACCGCGTCCATTGCCGCCTTCAGATCCTCGGGGGTACCGGTCTGTACCGGGGGTTCTTCATTAACGGCCCCGCTCATCTCCTGGCTGTATCTGGGAGCCGCGTCCATGGCTGCGCTTAAATCGCTGTCAGTAACGGCCTCCAAGGGTTCTTCCGGAAGCACCGGCTCCGCAGGCGCCTCCGCGCTGTACTTCGGGGTCGCCTCCATGGCGCTCTTTATTTCCTCGCGGATGCTCTTTTCAACCTCGGGATCCGTACCGCTGAATCCGGTTGTGTTGATTTCATTAATATCTTTAATATCCATTGTTCTTGCCTCCCTGGATAGTGTATGTTCAATCAGTCCGGTTTCTCTTCCGGACGCAATTATACTAATCCTATTTTGTGACTTTTGCATGAACAAAATGAGAATTAATTATTTATTCCCGCGGATTTTTTTGAATATAATGTTAAATGTATCCGATTTCTTTTCCGGTATTCCGGCTGAGTGGAGGGAACTACCGCCCGAAAGCCCCGTCCGAAAAAATTTTTCGGAAAAAAGTAAATATACCTCTTGACAAAACGCTTAATGTAGTTTACTATATGGGTAAGGTAAATTTACCCGTTCATCCCGGATGTAATGTGGTATACTGTACTTACGGATTATAATATAGAAGGAGGGGTCAGGAATGAACCCGATACTTATCTTCTGGTTCGTGCTGATCGTGGCGTTCACCGCCATTGAGGCAGCCACCATGAACGTAACATCCATCTGGTTTGTCATCGGGTCACTTGCAGGTCTTTTGTGCGCGCTCTTCGGCGGGTCGGTACCGCTGCAGATTCTGCTTTTCGTACTGGCTTCGGGCGTATCCCTCGCCCTGGGAAGACCGTTCATGAAAAAGTATCTGGACGTGGCCAAAACTCCCACCAATGCCGACAGGGTTCTCGGAATGGTCGGCACCGTGACGGAGGAGATCAACAACACCCTTTCAACAGGCGCCGTCACCGTAGGCGGCAGGGTATGGACGGCCCGGTCCCTTACCGGCGAGGTCCTGAAGGTGGGCGCTTACGTCCGTCCCCAGGCAATTGACGGCGTAAAGCTCATCGTAAAGCCCGTTGAATACGATCGCGGCGAGTAAAAGGTCACAAACTGATGCAGGCCGCAAAAGGAGGTAATAATCATCAGTATTATCAGTATAATCGGTATTATCGCCATCGTTCTGCTGGTGATCGCAGTTGTTGCCGCGGTCACGCTGTCAAACAAGTAAACGAATAATTTAAAGGAGGAAAAGAGTAATGGAAAAAATCATCCCTATTGCAATAATCGTACTTCTGGTGATCGTAGTCATCGCCAAGAACGTCCGGGTGGTACGCCAGGGCAAGGCCTACGTAGTCGAGAGACTTGGTAAATACACCCAGACATGGGGCGCCGGTCTCCACTTCAAGACCCCGATCTTTGAAAAGGTTGCCCGTATCGTCTCCCTGAAGGAGCAGGTGGTGGACTTCCCGCCCCAGCCCGTTATCACGAAGGATAACGTAACCATGCAGATCGACACCGTCATCTACTTTGAGATCACCGATCCCAAGTCCTACACCTACGGCGTTGAAAATCCCCTTCTGGCTATCGAGAACCTGACCGCCACCACTCTCCGTAACATCATCGGTGAGATGGAGCTGGACCAGACCCTCACCAGCCGCGACACCATCAACAGCAAGATGCGCGTGATCCTTGACGAGGCCACCGACCCCTGGGGCATCAAGATCAACCGCGTGGAGCTGAAGAACATCCTGCCGCCCCGTGAGATCCAGAACGCCATGGAGAAGCAGATGAAGGCAGAGCGTGAGCGCCGTGAGTCCATCCTCAGAGCCGAGGGTGAAAAGAAGGCCGCCATCCTGAGAGCGGAAGGTGAGCGCGAGTCCACCATCCGCCGTGCGGACGCGAAGAAGCAGGCCGCTATCCTTGAGGCGGAAGGTCAGGCGGAGGCTATCCTGAAGGTTCAGGAGGCCACTGCGGAAGGTATCCGCAGGCTGAACGCCGCAAGTCCCTCCGATCCCGTCATCAGGCTCCGCGCCCTGGAGGCTTTCACAGCCGCCGCAGACGGCAAGGCCACAAAGATCATCGTTCCCAGCGACATTCAGGGAATCGCCGGTCTTATAAGCGCCGTGAAGGAGGTCGCCCAGACGGAGACCCCCACCGAAGCGGAATAATAATCAATAGTATTAAGGCGCCCGGAACCCCGGGCGCCTTTTTAATGCAAAATTGAAAATGGTAAATGAAAAATGGCGGTATTTTTTATTCGGTGAATTAAAAAATGAATTGAAAAGCGGGCGGGCGCGGAGGCCCGCCCCTACGGGTGCGTGCGTTTTTACAAGCGGGTACGGATAACCGCCACGCCCGTGTATGGGAGGGCCTCTGTGCCCTCCCGCCGGCGCCGATTCGGATTACAGGCGCACCTGCAACAGAAAGACAATCTGAGACACAAGACGTAGGGGCCGATGCCCACATCGGCCCGCGAGATACCGCACCAACCCTACAGAGCAGGAGCGTTCAGCGGACGTTAGACGCAGGCACAATTAAGGTTCAGGGATGACGCACACACGTATACGCACAACATTGTTCACGACCGGTGACTTTCCGTTTTCCACCGGGGGTTTCCAAAGGGGGAACGCCTTTGGTTTGCTTTGCATACTTTCTCAAACGAGAAAGTATGTGCCCCGCGGCATGAGCGGAGGAACA
>JAFRUW010000030.1 GCA_017438675.1 Oscillospiraceae bacterium
CATCTTTTGTCGCATAGGCTTCGACAGTCGTGGTTTCCGTAATGTTGAAGGCCCCTTCGTAAAGGGTGATTGCCCCGCCGGTGGTGTAATAGATAGCCGCACCTTCCGTTTCGCATGTGATTGTAATCGTCATGCTGTCGTTAAATACTGTGGACTCAGGAAGTACCGGCGTTGCAACTTGAGTGGGGTCTGTCGGGGATTCCTGATCATCGAACGGTGCTTGGAACCACTTATAAGTGTCATTGTCTGCGGCAACGTAGGTAACCGCCCCGGTGCCGTTGGCGGCGGTGCTGGCCATGACAGGCTCCACCGTCACCTTGTAAGTCCCGTAGGTCCTGATCGCACTGCCGTTGGCAGCCTCGGTCCTCGCTGTGAGGCTTCCCCCGGTGAGGGAGAGATCGCCGCCGGCAAACCCGAAGCCGTAGCCCCCATCCTTAGTGGGACCACCCATTAGGGATACGGTGCCGCCGGTAATATACAGACCGTAGCCGCTGTTGGCGGGAGTCGCAAGCCCACGGCTGTATTCACAGCTGTCCCCGCCGCTGCCCACTGCGGTGAGAGAGCCACCGGAGATCATAGCCTTTTGCGAGAGCTTTACACCATAGCTGGTTTCACCGCCGACAACCTCGCCGCCGGTAGCGGTAACCTCAGCGCTGTCTGAAATCGTAAGCGTAAAGGCATCGATACCATGGCTCAGGGTCGTGATCCCGGAGGAGGACTGGACAGCCTTTCCGCCGACGGCGTTGACGGTTGCAGTGCCTCCGGCATTGACTGCGTGGGCATAGATGCCGTAACTCTGCCCGCTCTCCGCCTTGCCGGCTGTGGCCGTCACCTTGGAGGACCCGCCAATCGTAAGTACACCGGTATCATAGTCGTAGCAGTAGATCCCGACGCTTCTTGCGCCGTTAGTAGCGGTGGCGCTCCCTCCGGCGGCAGTCACAGTCCCGCTGCCAGTGATGGTGATATTCTTTTCTCCGAGAATGCCGTAGCTGGAGGATTTCGCCGCGCCGCCGGTGGCGCTGAGGGTTCCGGTGAAGGTGTCCCCGACGGTAAGATCACCCAGAGAAAAGATCCCATGGGTAATTCGGGCGGCCCCGCCGACGGCGTTCAGGGTGCCGCTGCCTGTAAAGGTCAGGTCCTGCAGGGAGAAGATTCCGCAGGACAAGCTCCCGCCCTGGCCGAGGCCGGGTTCCTGCCCGGGATCGCCCGCGCTGGTGAGGGTGTTCTCCCCGGTCACCTGGATGGTCAGGCCCTGGATATTGCTGAATATCGGGGCATACACACGGTCAGCATCACTCTCATCTCCCCAGACCTGGCTGTCGCTTCCTCCGCTTGTGAGGGACACCCCGTTGAGGGTCAGAGTCTTTGTCTCAGCGTCGTAGCTCACCTTGCCATCATCAAGAACATCTGCCGCATTGGCGCTTGTCACCTGCGTTCCAGCAATATAGAGGTCGTAAGGTACCGTGGTAGCTGCATGTTCGGCAATTACATAGCGGTAAGACTTCTGCGCCGTAAAATCATAAGGCTCCAAGCTTGTACCGTCATAGTTCACGCTACCACGCAATGATGTGTTTTCAGCGAGTTTAGATGCTGAAAACTCTGGAAGAGGACGGAAAGCTTTACTGATTAATTTTCCATCATTAACAGTAAGAGTTACGCCACTGGAATTATTCATCCCGATACCATAGGGGTTTGTATCATAAGGATTGGCACACTCCTCTTCAGGGGCTTGACATAAAACCGTACCACCGTTAAGTGTAATGCTTCCACAACAAAGCGCACCATTTTCAGGTGTAGGTGACATAGCCAACCGTCCGGAAACCGTCAATGTTGCATCAGCGGCACCATTAAAAATAAAATCAGTATAGACACCACAAATACCGTTATAGTATGGCAATCCACTAGTGCCTTCAAATTCACATTTTATTTGATTGTCACCAGAAAAATCGATGATTAGTTGCTTGATCCCTGGATCTTTTTTTGCGATGGTAATGACAGCATTATTGCTTCGCCAATCTGGATATCCTGGTCCGTCAATAGTGACGTTTTCAAGGGTCAGCGTATTTGTGGCAGGATCAAAAATAGCCTTGCCACCTTCAGCCACATCGACACCCTCGATCACAGACAAATCGGACGCATTCGCGCTGGTCACCTGCACCCCGGCTATGTAAAGGTCATAAGAGATAGCAGGCGCAGGCACATCCCCTGTGTACAGAGTAGTTTTGGGAAGGAAACTGCGGGAATACCCCTCAGTATCCGACAAATCATATACATTGGAATCGCTGTATACAGAATAGGCTCCTTTTCCAGTTTCAGTTTGAATGCCATAGAAATAGTACTTGCTGCTATAGCTTCCCGTCGTATCGAGTACTGTAACCAGAAGATTTCCTCCTTTGTACTCGTAAGGTGTACTAAGGGCGACGATTACTTCGTTGCCTTCATTGACAGACCAAGTCCCGTCAAAGGCGATCGGTTCACCGGAAACATCGGTTTGACTGTTCAAAGTATCCAATGCATCCAATGTAGTCTCAGATAGTACGATCTTTACACCTCTGCTAAGACTTGAGCCTGTCGACGTCAAATACCATTTCAATCCGGTTATTTCTTGATCCTTTAACGAAGTTAGATCATCTGCCGGGATGATATACTGGCTTTTGCAATAATTGTAATATGTATAGTTCGGAACATATTCCGATGTAGCAGTACCTTCAAAAACGGTCACACTGCTTGATATGCCTGCCGCATACACAGGTGCAGCCACGGCAGGCATCAACCCCACGCACAAAGCCAGGGTCAGCAATATACTGAATAATCGTCTCTTCATACGCAATACCTCCTTATGGACCGGGGAAATGAATATCAAAAGCAGAGCAAAGGTCGTTTGCTCTACTTTTATTGTAAAAGAGTTGGGAGAGATTGAAAGTGGACGAAGGGTTTTGTCAATGACAGTTTTAGGCACGATTCGTGCCAGAAGGAGAGAGGTTATTTTATTCTTGCGGATTTCCAATTTCTGTGATACAGTAAGTGTAGAAAAGAGATCACCGCTGGTGCGACGGCGGTGATGCCTCTACAAGTGTAAAAGAATCAGCCACCATTCACATGGCGGCTGATCCTATTTTTTGCGCTTTATCAGCGCAAGGGTCGTCAGGACGACAGTCAGCAACACAAGTGTATACTGAAATAGTTCATCATAACTCACCATGCGAGTTCCTTCTGTTATTTTTCACCGCCCACACGATACCAATCAAAATGATCGCCAGATACAGCCCCGGATAAAGGACCTTCGTCACAACACCGGGATACGGCAGCGAACGCAGAGGAAGCACGAGAAGCCGCATCGCAGAGAAAAGCGCCGCATATAGCATAAATCTCGTTCCCGGCTTTGCCTCGATATTCCGGCAGATCAGCAGTACGAACAGCAGAAAAGCTAATGCGCCATAGATCTCGTAGATCTGCGTCGGATGCACCGGAGCGCTTTTCAGCGTCAGAAACGTCAGTTTGACGCCGTCCAGTTCCGACGGAAAAACAACGCCCCAGGGAACGTGGGTCTTGATCCCTCCGCAGCAGCCGTTCAGAAAGCAGCCGACTCTTGCGATGCAGAACCCTGCCGCCCCGGGGATCGTCATGGCGTCCAGCACGGGCAGCAGCTTTACGCGGAAGACCCGGCTGCACAAAGCGATCGCAGCAAACGCGCCGGCAAGGCCTCCGTACAGGCTGAAACCGGTCATGCGCAGCACGTACCAGGGCCGCTGCGGCCCGAAATCGCCGGGGTTGACCGCCACATTCCAAAGCCTCGCACCGATCAGAAACGCTGCGCAGGCGCACAGCAAAAGCACCGCTGCCCCGCGGCGGGAAAAGCCCGCGCGAAGCAACGGTCGATAAGCCATCGCCGCGCAGACGAGCGCAGCGATGGCAGCAAACAGAGAATACGATTGGATCGACAGCCCGAAGGCTTCTA
>JAFRUW010000031.1 GCA_017438675.1 Oscillospiraceae bacterium
GTGGCGTAGATGGGCACCGCACGGGCGTCGCTGGCGGGGTCGGGCTGCTCCTGGCCCACGTGGATCTGCAAAGTTTCAAATTTATAGTTTGCCATGATGTTTCTTTCCTTTCCTTTTCGAAATGATGCGCGTTTTTGTCGAGAAGAAAAGGCAAAAGAACTCTACGCGGTCCGTAACGGATTAAAGTTCTTTTTGCCTGCTTTTTCTTTCAAGAAAAAGCAGGGCATTCGGCCGAACCGGAAATTGGCCCGTAAATGCTTTTGGAACGAGTGGGTCATGGGCTGGTCACCTCAATTCTCCGGTCATTGCTCCGGTTTTTTCTCGGGGTTTTTCTGGTAGTAATCGTCCAGGGCAGAGCGGATGGCCTCCTCCGCCAGCACCGAACAGTGCATCTTGTAGTCCGGCAGGCCGTCCAGGGCCTCCACCACCGCCTTGTTGGTCAGCTTCAGGGCCTCCGCCACGGGCTTGCCCTTGATGAGCTCCGTGGCCATGGAGCTGGAAGCTATAGCGCTTCCGCAGCCGAAGGTCTCGAACTTCACGTCTGCTATGATATCGTTCTCGATCTTCAGATATATCTTCATGATGTCGCCGCACTTGGCGTTGCCGACTTCACCGATACCGTCCGCATCCTCAATGACACCGATGTTCCTGGGATTGCGGAAGTGATCCATTACCTTTTCGCTGTATAATGCCATTTCTGTTACCTCGCTCTATATAAACTATTTGATAATAAACTGCTTTTTGCCCGTTACAAGGTCACGCCAGATGGGGGAAATGCTCCTCAGATATGTGACCACCTCTTCCACGGACTTTATGACGTAATCGATCTCCTCCTCCGTGTTTTCCTCGCAGAGGGAAAGCCTCAGGGAGCCGTGGGCTATGTCGTGGACTCTGCCGATGGCAAGGAGCACGTGGCTGGGGTCAAGGGAGCCGGACGTGCATGCCGAACCCGACGACGCGCAGATGCCCTTGTCGTCCAGAAGGAGCAGGAGGCTTTCACCCTCGATGCCCTCAAAGCAGAAATTCACGTTGCCGGGAAGGCGGCTCTTGGCGTCGCCGTTCAGTATGGAATGGGGAATTGCGGACAGCCCGGCGATGAGCTTGTCCCTCAGATATATGAGCTTTTCAGCGTTCGCGTCGATATTGGCGCAGGCCTCCTCCATGGCGGCGGTCATGCCCATGATGCCGGGAATATTCTCCGTTCCGGCGCGCTTGCCTCTCTCCTGAGCGCCGCCGTATATAATGTTTGTCAGGGCGATGCCCTTGCGCGCGTACAGTACACCCACGCCCTTGGGTCCGTGGAACTTGTGGGCGGAGAGGGACAGCATGTCGATATTCTGTTCCTTTACATTTATGTGAAGGTGTCCCACAGCCTGAACAGCGTCGGTGTGGAAAAGGACGCCCTTCTCTTTGCATACGGCGCCGATCTCGGCAATGGGCTGGATGGTTCCGATCTCGTTGTTGGCGTAGACCACGGTCACAAGGCACGTATCGGGTCTTATGGCGGCGGCAACCTCCTCCGCCGTTATGATGCCCCACTCGTGAACGTCAAGGAGGGTGATCTCAAAGCCCTCTTTCTTAAGAGCGTCCAGAGTGTGGAGCACGGCATGATGCTCAAAGGCTGTGGAGATGATGTGCTTCTTGCCCTTCCGTGCGCCTAAGCGGGCGGCGGAGACAATGGCCTGATTGTCCGCCTCGCTGCCGCCGGAGGTGAAGGTGATCTCCCTCGGCTCACAGCCCAGAAGCTTCGCCACCCTCTCACGGGCACCTGCCAGAGCCTCATTTGCCCTCTGCCCCACGGAATGGAGGCTTGACGGGTTGCCGTAAATCTTATCCATATAAGGCAGCATGGCGTCGATGGCGGTTCTGCTCATCTTCGTCGTTGCCGCGTTGTCAACGTAAATTTGCCTGTTATCTGTCTGCATTTTGTCCTCCTGAGTTGAAAGAGAGTTCAACTATTAGTATAATCCTCATTATTATTCTGTCAAGCATTATATTCCCTAATTCTGAGAATATCAAGAGCAAATCACGCCCAAAAACTCCGGCGCATGTTCACAGGCGCGCCGGAGTTTTGTATTGCCATGGGGGTTGAGCTTTTTTATTTCAAAGTACTATTCGCTGAACAGCGGTGTTGAAAGGTATCTGTCGCCGGTGTCGGGCAGGAGGACGACGATTGTCTTCCCCTCGTTTTCCGGGCGCTTTGCCAGCTCGATGCCTGCCCAGGCCGCCGCGCCGGAGGAAATGCCCACCAGAACGCCCTCGCTTCTGCCGATGAGCTTGCCCGCGGCAAACGCGTCGTCATTGGTGACTGGGATGATCTCATCGTAAACCGCGGTATTCAGAACATCAGGCACAAAGCCTGCGCCGATGCCCTGGATCTTGTGCGCGCCGGGAACGCCTGTGGACAGGACCGCGGAGCTTGCGGGCTCCACCGCCACAACCTTGACAGACGGCTTCTGTGACTTCAGGTACTCGCCCACTCCGGTGACGGTGCCGCCGGTACCCACACCAGCAACGAAGATATCAACTTCGCCGTCGGTGTCCTCAAAAATTTCCGGGCCGGTGGTCTCAAAGTGGGCCTTGGGGTTGGCGGGGTTCACGAACTGTCCGGGGATGAAGCTGCCGGGGATCTCCGCCGCAAGCTCGTCGGCCCTGGCGATAGCCCCCTTCATGCCCTTTGACCCGTCGGTGAGAACAAGCTCCGCGCCGTAGGCCTTCATAAGCTGGCGGCGCTCAACGGACATGGTCTCAGGCATGACGATGATTATCCTGTATCCCCTCGCCGCCGCCACAGCCGCAAGTCCGATACCGGTGTTGCCCGAGGTGGGCTCGATAATGACGGAGCCCTCTTTCAGCTTGCCGCTGGCTTCGGCGTCGTCGATCATGGCCTTTGCGATGCGGTCCTTGACGGAGCCTGCGGGATTGAAATACTCCAGCTTCGCCAGAAGCTTTGCCTTGAGTCCGAATTCCTTTTCTATATTCGTCAGCTCCAGAAGCGGGGTTTTGCCTATGAGCTGGTCAGCGGATGTGTAAATCTTAGACATGTTCTTTTCCTCCAAAACAATTAATTGTATTCACTGAATTGCCGCGAAGCCCTTTTCAAGGTCGGCAATGATATCGTCGATGTGCTCGGTGCCTATGGAAAGGCGGATGGTGTTGGGCTTTATGCCCTGATCCAGAAGCTCCTCTTCGGAAAGCTGGCTGTGGGTGGTGGTGGCCGGGTGGATGACAAGGCTCTTTACGTCCGCCACGTTTGCCAGGAGCGAGAAGATCTCCAGACTGTCGATGAACTTGTGGGCCTCCTCCTGTCCTCCCTTTATCTCAAATGTAAAGATGGACGCGCCGCCTTTGGGGAAGAACTTTTTATACAGCTCGTTGTCCGGATGGTCGGGCAGTGACGGATGGTTTACCTTCTCCACCAGCGGATGGTTCGCCAGGTACTCTACAACCTTCTTTGTATTTTCCGCGTGGCGCTCAAGTCTCAGGGACAGCGTCTCGACGCCCTGAAGGAGCAGGAACGCGGCGAAGGGCGAGATTGCGGCGCCGGTGTCGCGGAGGAGGATCGCCCTGATGTAGGTCACAAAGGCCGCGGGGCCTGCCGCCGCAGTGAAGGACACGCCGTGATAGCTGGGATTGGGAGCGGCAATGGCCGGGTACTTGCCCGAGGCTGCCCAGTCGAATTTGCCGGAATCAACGATCACGCCGCCCAATGTGGTGCCGTGACCGCCCAGGAACTTGGTTGCCGAGTGAACGACTATGTCCGCCCCGTGCTCGATGGGTCTTATAAGGAACGGGGTGCCGAAGGTGTTGTCAACCACCAGGGGGAGGCCGTGCTTATGGGCTATCTCCGCCACAGCGTCGATATCGGGAATGTCGCTGTTGGGGTTGCCCAGTGTCTCTATGTAAATCGCTCTGGTGTCGTCCTTTATGGCGGCTTCCACCTCCGCCAGGTCGTGGATATTGACAAAGGAGGTTGTTATGCCGAAGTTCGGAAGGGTGTGAGCCAGAAGATTGAAGCTTCCGCCGTAGATTGTTTTCTGGGCCACGATGTGACCGTTGTTCTGGGCCAGCGCCTCAATGGTGTAGCTGATCGCCGCCGCGCCGGAGGCCAGCGCCAGACCCGCGACGCCGCCCTCGAGGGCCGCCACTCTGTCTTCAAAAACTCCCTGAGTGGAGTTGGTCAGTCTGCCGTAGATGTTGCCCGCGTCGGTAAGGCCGAAGCGCGCCGCCGCGTGAGCGGAGTTGCGGAATACGTAGGATGTGGTGGCGTAAATGGGCACCGCCCTTGCGTCGGTGGCGGGATCGGGCTTCTCCTGCCCTACGTGGATCTGAAGCGTTTCGAATTTATAGTCAGACATGATTCAAGTTTCCTTTCGTTATATATGTGTTGTTGGTTATTGATTTGGAGGACAACAGCAACAGCACATTCGTCCGAAACGGAAATTTGCTCTCAGCAGTCTGTCAAACAGTATCTTCATGGTGCTTTACCTCTCATTTCCTGAGCTGAACGCATAATAACATACATAACCTATCTTGTCAATAGGTTTACAGGAATTTGTTTGAAAAAATTTTTTGAGAGGCAGTTTTTCGCCAACGTATGCAGCGGCGGGCCTCCGAGCCCGCCTTCAAAACACCGCACTATGCAAAAATGGCGGGCAACTCCGTTACTGCAGCAAACACAAAAAACTCTGAGCGTCGCCGCTCAGAGTTTTGTTGTTCTATAATTCCATCCTCACATGTGGGATGTGCGGTATGCCTTCTTCGTAGAACACATCGGAGGTCTGGGTGAAGCCGCATTTTTCGTACAGCCCTTTGGCGTAGGTCTGGGCTTCCGCCACGATCTTTTCCGCGCCGAAAATCTCCCGGGCGGCATGTATCCCCGCCTTCACGATCTCGGTGCCGAGGCCGCGGCGTCTCTTTGCCGCCACCACCCGACCAATCATAATGTCCGGATGGTCCGAATCCCGGTCGGTGATCCTGAGATATGCCTCGATACCCTCAGCATCCTTTAAGAAGACGTGGAGTGCGGTTTTGTCTCTGCCGTCAAGGTCCTCAACGCCCACCTTCTGCTCCAGTGTAAATACTCTTTCCCGGAGCCGCGCTATATCGTACAGCTCATCCACGGTGAGTTCACTGAACTTCTTCACATACAGTTCCATCAGCGTCTCCCCTCTGCCCGCCGTCGTCCGGCGGAACGGCTTGTCCCTCCCCCGGGGGCTGATCCTTGCCGCCGCTCTTTTTCTCCTTTTTCCTTATGGATTCAAGTCTGGGCAGCAAAGCCTCATGGTAAACAAAATCGACTATCGCCGCGAAGGGTATCGCAAGAAGGATGCCCGCCATACCCAGGACGTTGCCGCCCACGATAATGGCGATAAGTATGAACAGGCCGGAAACGCCCAGTGAATTCCCGAAGAGCCTGGGCTTAATGATATACGCGTCGCAGGCCTGAAGGATAAGAGTAAAGATAAGGAACAAAAGCGCATACCAGGGTTTTATCATTAGGAGGATGAACCCGCCTATGACCGCGCCCACAAGGGGGCCGAAGGTGGGGACGAGATTTGTCATTGCGACCAGGAATGACACAAGCCCCGCGTAGGGCATGCCCGCTATCGTCATAAATATCACATTCGCGATACCGACAATTATGGCGTCCAGAATATTGAAGGTGACGTACCGCACAAGAATTGTATCGCACCGCCTCAGGAAGTTCACGGTCGTGTCATATTTCTTTTCGGGTAATGTGAGGCTCATAAGCTTGAGGGCGCCGTTTTTGAGCCGGTTCTTGTTGGCCAGCAGATACAGTGACAGAATGAATCCGATAGTAACATTGAAAATGCCCCTGCCTGCGGCAGCGGAGGTGCTGATTATGTTGTTCAGGTTCCCGGCGATGTACTGGATTATCGTGTTCAGGGTGTTCTCCGAGGAACTGATTATGGACTGGATGTCAAAGGACGTATTCGCCGTGCTGACTCCCCATTCCTCCAAAAGCTTCTCAAAGGATTCGGCATAACCCTCAAAGTTGTTTGCAAAGGTGGTTATACTGTCGATGAGCTGGGGGATGAGCGTCGCCAGAAGGAGGGACACCACGAGGAGCACCGTTATGACCGCAAGGGCCACGGACAGCAACCATCTTATATTGTCCTTTTTTATCTTTTTAAAGATTATCCTCTCGTAAAACCTGGCCAGAGGATTCATCATGTAGGCAATTATGCCTCCCATGATGACCTGGGAGAAATAACCCAGGAACTTGCTCACACCGGCCTTTATAACGCCGAGGTTGGTAAGTCCCACATAAAGAAGCACCGCGATACAGGCAGCCACCGCATAAGGGTACCACGCTTTGCTCCGCAGTTTTTCACGTCTCATAAAAAAGCCTCCCTGTCAGAGTGCGTTTATCTGTTGCCCCTATTGTACCACAAAATACCGCGTATGACAAAATATATAAAA
>JAFRUW010000003.1 GCA_017438675.1 Oscillospiraceae bacterium
AAACGATCTCGGCAATGCGCTCCGGCACGTTCTTGCCGCATGCTATATAGTCGAGGAACAGCAGGGGCTTCGCGCCGCAGCAGATGATGTCATTCACGCACATGGCAACGCAGTCGATGCCCACGGTGTCATGCTTGTCCAGAAGAAAAGCAAGCTTCAGCTTTGTGCCCACGCCGTCGGTGCCGCTGACCAGAACGGGCTTGTTTATCCCCGTGAGATCGAGGCCGAACAGTCCTCCGAAGCCGCCGATACCCGACAGCACGCCCGGTGTGTTTGTCCTCTTGATATGCTGCTTCATAAGCTCTACCGCTTTGTAACCCGCAGTGATGTCAACGCCTGCGGCTGCGTAGCTGCCGGAATAAGAATCCTTCATTTTAAGTATCCTTTCTCAGTGATTCCGATGTGTCATCATCATATTTTTATACGTGATAATTATATCATGTCATGGTTTTTCCCGTCAATGAGCCATATCGTAGTATTTTTAAAACGATACTTGAACATTTCTGTAATTTTACTCAAACATAACAGCCGGCGCGTAAGAAGCGCCGGCTGTCAGACTGTAGACAAACCAAGATTACGAGAAAAAGCTTCGCAGAATTTCGCCGCCGCAGCGGCGAAAAAGAGTTAAATCACATTTTTCCCGGGAGCATGTATCACGGGAAAAATACAGGAAAGCCGCAAACGTGCAAATTGAATTATCCTCCTTATTACATCAATTTGAAGCCCAGCGAAGCGGGTTCAAATTGAAGAGGAGGAGCGACGCAGCGGGTGAGCTTTCTCGTTTTACGTGGAAGCGAGCTTAGCGCAGTCCGCGACGACGAGCGATGCAGCGGCGCATTACCCCTACTCAAAACAAATCGCAAGATTTGTTTTGAAGCATGTCGACTTTGTCGACATGCTCACAGCCGGCGCGTAAGAAGCGCCGGCTGTCGGTCACGGTTTCAGGTTATTAAAGCGTAAATGCCAGGTATCCGACGTACGCCGCAAGAAGAAGCCCGCCCTGTATCTTGCTGCCCTTTTCCCTTATAAGGAGCGGCACGAGAGCGATAAGGATGACGCCCAGGCATACTGGCATATCTATGGAAAAGCTCTGTGCGGGAACGGGGATATTCTTTCCGGAGACAACTGAGCAGAGGGGCAGGATAAGAGAAAGGTCGATGATATTCGCGCCCACGATGTTGCCGATGGAAAGATTGGTCTCCTTCTTCCTTATAGCGGTAATTGTTGTAACAAGCTCGGGAAGGGATGTGCCGATGGCAACCATGGTGACGGCAATAATGCGCTCCGGCACCTTAAAGAACTCGGCAATGGCACTGCCGCCGTTAATGAGAAGCTGGGAGCCGCCCACAATCGCAGCCGCCCCGACTACGAACAGGATGATGTTCTTTGTCAAATCCTTCTTCGTGATCTCGGCCTTTTCCGAAGTCTGCATTTCACTCTTGCCGTTTCTGACATTCAGGACCATAAAAACGGCAAACAGGATCAGGAGCATAATGCTTGCCCATGTTGTCAGGCTGCCGTGCATGGAACCCAGAATCAGGAGAGCCGCGCATCCGATGAGGATAACGCACTGATTTATGTACTGTCTGCGCTTTATGATTATGGGCAGGAAAAGCAGTGAAAGCGCCATAATAAGGCCGGTATTGGCCGTTACGGAACCCACCGCGTTGCCGATTGCCATATCGATCTTGCCCTGCGCCGCAGCCATCATGGACACGATCATCTCCGGCATGGTGGTGGCAATACTGACGATGGTCGCGCCGATAATGAATGAAGGCAGACCGGCAGCACGGGCGATCCAGCTTGCGGCGTCCACAAACCAGTCGCCGCCCTTTATGACAAGGGCGATACCGACGGCAAACAACAGCACAGATACCCAGATATTCATAACAAAACCTCTTTTTTATTTATTAATTTATTTATTAGCGTGGATAGTATACACACCGATTGTTAAACCGTCAACCGGATTCAGATTAAATCGGTGTTAAACATTCTAATCCTGAAGCGCGTTTTCCCAGCAGGTTGTTTCCGGCCAGCCTTCAGTGTCCCAGCAGTCTCTTATGCAGCTGAAGTAGTATTTGAGCTTTGCCTGGATGTGTACGCTTTCAAAATACTGCGGCAGATAATCATCCGACAGGATGGCGTTTTCAAAGAGCCTCGCCCGGTCCTCAGTGGGGAAGGTTTTGGAATAGGCATCCACAAAATACACATAGTCGGAATCATCGGTCCTGTAGTAATTATCATCCCAGGATGTATACTTCTGGTCGGCGGTCTCTTCATATTCCACACCTTCTCCGTCCACATAGCTGTAATTGTATTCAAAGTCTGCGGGATTCAGGGCGCACCATTCCTCATCGGTGAGCCTGTCCTCGGAAATAAGCCTTGTGTCTATAACATGACTGATCTCGTGACAGAAATTGCTGACGTTCGAACCGTCGTTCAGGACGTTCATAACAACCATGGCATAGCCGGAGCTGGTATATGTAAAGGCGGCAGGCATGGCCACACTTTCGTCGCCTGTTGAATGGGCCTCTCCGCAGAGGTAAAAGTTTATTCCCCTCAGATAGTTGCTGTTTGAGAACTCGAAAAAGAACCCGTCGGGGAACAGCTTCAGCGCGGTTTCAAGATCCCTGAGGCCGCTGTAAATATCCCTGTCATTGTAAACCATCTCAACATCATAGTCAACGAATTCTATATCCGCTGCGTCGCCGTAAAAGATGCTTATTCCGTATTCCTCCTCCAGTGACTCGGCGTATTCCGTGTTGGAATCATACGGTCTCTCATTATTCGGGGAAGACAGTCTGAACTCCACCTTATCGGTTTCGCTTATGGGCTCATCCAGCCGTTCCGCGGCGTTCGTATTCCACACAAACACTGCGCCCATATATTCATCGCCAACAATGCCGAAAACAAGGTATCCGCTGTCATAACTGTTTTGCAGGCTCCCCTTAATATAGACATTCTGGATTTCCCCGGTGTCATCAGACGGTTCGAACTGTATGTCTCCGAACTGTGAATAATCAAAATCACTCCTGCAGATGACCGTCCCGTCAAACAGATCGTAAGCCGTGACACCGCATGAGCTGCCGTCATTTGACTTGAACTCAAACATGCGGTCATCCTCGGTTATATAGTAAAGGCTCCCATCTGTGCCGATCACCCCGGCGTCGAGACTCAGAAAGCCGTCCGTCCCGCCTGTGAGATCATGAAGCTCGGAACTGAAGGTGCGTCCGCCGTCATACTTCATGGTCCCGGCAACGAACGCCCCTCTGTCGAGATCGTATTTTACAAGCTCGGCGCCGCTGTCATGGGTATAGTACGAATACTGGTCAGTCGTCTCGCCTATGATCTCAAGGGTTTCCATATCCGCCATGAAATACACATATTCCTCGGAAAACAGTTTATTGCCCTGAAGTACAGCCACCCTGCCCTCATCAACGAGCTGGTCAAGACTGATGTATGCAAACACGTCCCCAAGATCAAGAAGGGTGTTTGTCTTTGACTGCGCGAAGGAATACTCTGC
Organism: Oscillospiraceae bacterium; assembly: GCA_017438675.1. Classification (GTDB taxonomy): domain Bacteria; phylum Bacillota; class Clostridia; order Oscillospirales; family Oscillospiraceae; genus SIG495. The sequence continues at coordinate 3,524 of JAFRUW010000003.1, forward strand.
CAGCTCGCAGGCGTAATCTGTATTGACTGTATAGATAAGGCTGTCGCGCTTCCGGGAATAGGCCATGGAGGAGAAATCGATATCCCCTATATTCAAAACCTGAGCCGCCAGATAGTCCTTTGAAAACCTGTACGCCAGCTCATTTACGTAGTCACATATTACAAGGGGATCGGCGGACAGCGTCTCAATGCTGTAAAAGCCGAAGGCCCCGTCCCCCTTCTGAAAGGTGCCGGTACACTCCTGAGTCAGCCTCCCGGTCTCAAGATCGTATGTGACTATCTGATAGCCGTCATCCGTCTCGCCCTGCATGATCATAACAACGGTGTGATCGTCCTTCATATCGGCTGTGTATATACCTTTGCCGGACTCCGCGGGTATTCTTATAAACTCCCGGGGTTTGTTCAGGTTTTCAACGATATCGGAGACGATGTTAATTATCTCTCCCTCGCCTCTTCTTATAAGACTGCATCCGGAGAGCATGGAAAGGCAGACCGAAACAAAAAGTATAAATGCAGTTGTTTTTTTCATTCCGACTCCTCTCCTCTGACAGACAAATGCATTACGCCGTTTGCCCGACTGTTATTTCACATCCGCTGTCTCCTTCACGCTGTCTTCCGCAGCCTCCGGAGAAACGTCCGCTTCGGTTTTCTTTTTGAACTTCGGGAGCTTGAAGGTTTTTTTCGGTTTTTCACCGGCGGTTTTTTCCTGATCCGCGATCTCCGGCTCTTCGGATTTTTTCTCGTCGGATTTGGGATTCACATGTCTCCCTTTAAGAGATGTGATACGGCTTCTGCCGGTGTTTTCGTGCTTGCCGGGTATCTTCGCGTTTTCATCGGATTTCTCCGCAGCAGCCGCAGCCGCTTTCTCGGCATCTCTGATTTCAACGGTTTCATCCTCCGAGGCACTCTTTTGCTTCGGAGCCTTTTTCTTCCTGCTGCTGTTCGGTTTTCTGACCTGCACAGGACCCTTTGTGCTCTTCTTGACCTGTTTTTTGGACTTTGAAGCGGACTTTTTCCCGGCTTTGCCCGTCTTTTTTGCAGGTTTTTCCTTTTTAAAGAGGCCCTTTGCTTTTGCGGGTATCGCTTTAATCCGTTCCCCGAAGCTCACCTTTTCGCCGCTGTTGTCATCTGCACCGCCGCGCCCGGATCTCATGTACAGCATGATGGCAAGGCCGCCCAGCACGGTTACGGCAATGGCTGCTATTGACGCGATCAGGGCGCCGCTGCCAAGAGGCTGTCCCAGGTCGGTCTCCGGGTTGTTGGTGTAATACATGCGCATGTTCTTTGAGGATCCGGAAAGGCTGCTCACACCGCCGCTGATGCTCTCTACTGCTTTCCAGTCGTCACTCTCGATAAACGAACCTTTGCCCGTATCGTCGTTGCGTATGCCGATCATGATAATCGGCTCTCCGGCGGAAACATCCTTGGTGGTGCAGAGATACAGGCTCTCCCCGGACTCATTTCTGCAAATCGGCTTTGACAACAGATAGTATGTCACATCCCCGATGTCCAGTGACACGTCCGGATGGGCAGCGGTAGTGGCATACAGTCTGATATCGGTGACGGCCTCGGTAATGTCGTTTGTCATGGAATAACCCACAAAGGAATAATCGGGGCCGGGATCGAGATCGATCTCAATGATGTCGAATGTTCTGTCGCCGATTGCGGCCATGGCGGTCTTTTTCCCCGGGCCGGCGCCAACATAAATGTTTTTCAGGTAGTAGGAAATCTTGATCACGTCGGTGAGGGACTCGTTGTCAGCGCCTGTACTGAGGACAGCAAGCTCGTCTTCCGTGCCCACGTAGTCCGCAAATTCGATGGCGCAGCCCTTGAAAGCGCCGTCGCCTATCTCCTGAACAGTATTCCTGATGATTACCCTTTTCAGATCGGCGCAGTTTTCAAAAGCGCCGCTTCCTATCTTTTCGCAGTTCAGGTCAATTGATTCAATGCCGCCGCAGTTCGCAAATGCCCTGTCACCTAATGTTACAACGATAGGCATGTCGATTGAAAGGGAAAAACAGTTCTCAAAGGCGCTTGCGCCGACATTTGTTACCTTCTCCGTCCCTTCGACAGACCGAAGGTTGTTGCAGTTCATGAAAAGCCCGTCGCTGATGCTTGTAATGCCCTCCGGCAGAACGGCGGATTTGAGGTTCCCCAGATCGGCAAAAGCGTAGGCGCCGATATACGGCATCCGGCCGTCAATGGTAACGGATGTCACCGTGTCCTTGTAGCCGTGCCAGGGAGCTTTACCCACTTCAAAGTCCTCCATGGCTTTGTCGCCGCCGATGTTGAGGATGCCGTTCACCGAAACGCTCCACACATTGCCGTTTGCAAGATTGCCGCCGTCTATGTAATCGGCGGATATCCTGTTATCGGCAAGAAGAGGATTATCGATCCCTACAAGGACTTTTTTCCACTTGGCAAGGTAGCCGGCATATCTCACCTGCTTAAGGGAGGTACAGCCGTAAAAAACCGACGTTCCCACCGTTCTTAAACTCGTGGGGAGGACGCAAACCCTGAGGCCGGTACAGTCGGCAAAAGCCCTGTCCTCTATGGAAACAAGTCCCTCCGAAAGCTCCAGCTCTGTTATGGCGGTGCATCCGCTGAAGGACTCCTTGCCCAGGGTCTCGAGATCGGTTGGCAGTTCTATTGACTTCAGCGCCGTACACCCGTTAAATGCCTTGTCGGATATCTTCTTCAGATCATGATTGAGCATGATCGTTGAAAGAGATTTGCATTCCGAGAATACTCCCTCGCCCAGTTCCTTTACGGATTCCGGAAAACGCACGGCAAGAAGCGATTCGCACTTTTCAAAAGAGTAATCTCCCAGCTTTGTCACACCGTCGTGGATCGTAAGGGTCTGGAGGCTCTTGCAGCCGGAAAGAAGTCCTTCGGGGACTTCATTGAGTCCCGCGGGTACGGAAAAAGTACCCAGGTCCGAGCAGTTTTTAAAGGCATTTGGACCTATCTCCTCAGTGCCGGGAGGAACATCCGCTGAGTGAAGGCTTGAGCAGCCTTCAAAGGCGCTTTCACCTATGGATTTGACGCTATTCGGAATGCTGATGCTATAAAGAGAATAGCAGTCGCGGAAGCAGTTATCGGGGATCTTTGACGTGTCGCCGGACATGGACACAACGCTTAATGACGAACAGCCGTAAAACGCGCCGGTTCCCATTCCGCCGTTTACTGTGGCCTTGTAAAGGCTGCTGCAGTCTCTGAAGGCGTAGCTGCCGATATATGAGGCATAGGACGGCATCCGCTGCAGGGAGTAGCACCCGTCAAAGGCGTGACTGCCTATGGTCCAGACACTGTACGTGCCGGAAATACTGCTCAGGTTTCCGCAGTCGGCAAAGGCGTAATCGCCGATGCTCTCCACATCGTAACCGAATTCCACGCTGTACACCTCATATGATATCTCGTGCCAGGGTGCGGGATATGAGCTGGAATAATCGTACATGCTCCCGGTGCCGACGATGTACAGATTCCCTTCCCAATAGAAATAAGTCAGGTCATCGCCGCATGAGCCCACATAGCTGAACGCCTTTGCCTTGGGCGCGCTCACCGTGAATGCTGCAACAACCAGCACAAGAACCATTATTCCAATGATTTTCTTTAATATTTTCATAACGTGCTCCTGTATTATCTTATTATCCCGCGTAATTCTTAAAGCTTATGTTCATATCAACGGAACCTGTGATCCCGTCGACAGTACCCTGATTCGTGTACTGCCATATGTTGAATTTGTAATAGAAATCCGGCAATTCTCCGTAATCCGCAAGCCACAGGTCGAACTCCGAGATCCTGTCAAGGCCGTACTCCAGGTAGCCCTGGGTGGTGTTCAGATAGACCGCCGGGCGGTATCCCGCTTTTTTGATCCTCTCACAGAAGGCGGCGGCAATATCCGTAAGCTGTTCGCTTGTTACCCCGTCTGTCCTTGCGGTGTCGGTGGTGATCGACTCCCAGTCAAAGACTATGGGGTAATCCAGGGTGAGACCGTCTGTCATGCTGATTATATACTCCGCTTCCTCCACAGCCTCATCCGTTGTGACAGCCTGAGAGAAGATGTATGCTCCGATGCTGAGTCCCGCATTCCTTGCTGCCTCCGCGTTTTTTCTGAAGTATTCATCCTCATTCAGAGAACCGGTCTGACCGTAGCCTCTGTAGGCTGCGCGGATTATGGCGAAATCAATGCCGTCCGCGGCCACTTTGTTCCAGTCCACCTCACCCTGATGGCTTGATACGTCGATACCGTATCTTGCCTCCGGCGAATCGTACATAACTCTCCCGCCCTCGGTTTTGAACAGCGCCGGATCGTATTCGTTCTCATCCACCGTCTCATAGTCCGGGATCACCGTCCCGTCCTCATCGGTGAAGTAATCCACCTGTGTTTCGGCAGGCTCCCTGACCTCTTCCTCAAGCGCCGCTTCTTCGGGGATCTTAACGGTTTCCTCCGTCGGCTCGGAAGCCGGCAGGACGGTATCATTATGTCCGTTCAGGATCTTCGCAATAAAATACGCCGAAAACGCCAGAACAAGCAACGCGGCTCCGAGAAGTACAGCCAGCAGTCTTTTCCCTGCAGACGCTTTTTTTCCGTTATCTGCCATAAAATGCCTTTCTGTAAAACAGCTTAATGGAATGCTCACAATACTACATGTATAATTATAACTCAACCCACATCATTTGTCTACTTTTATGAGTTTTTGTAATAATTTGAAATAAAAAGGCGCGCCGATAAAAAATCGGCGCACCGAAAAAGGCTTTCCGCTGTTTACTTATCCTCTGCCTTCGATTTCAGCATTGCGCTGTGCTCCTCAAACAGCCTGTCAGCCGGTGCGAAATCAGCGTGTGGGCGGTATACAGCCTCAAGCCTGTCGTGATACTCCTTCGCCCCGGCGAGATGCTCCTGTCCTTCGCTTATGAGCTCGTCGTACATCTTTCTCCTTTTTACGACAATGTCCTTCGCATCCCTGATCGTGCCTTTGCTTAAAACGGAATCGAGGCGGATCGTTCCCGCGTTCCATTGAGGCAGCTCCGTTCCGCAGCCGCTTACCACCGCAAGGCACGCCTGAGGGACGATAACGTGGGCTATACGCTCCGGATATAGTGGATCACGGCAGATTATCACATTCCAGTTGTTCTCCACGGCCTTCTTCGCCACGGTTTCCGCAAACAGCCAGTTCAGCCCGAATGCGGAATCAACAAGGTATATCTCTTCAGCCATGGTGTGTATCGTGTCGTACCTGCGTATCCATCCCTTGCAGGTAAGCGCGTCGGTGAATCGCTCCTTCACGGATGGAGTGCTGTCAAACTTTTTAAGGACCCGTCTTGCAAGGGATGCGGCTTTTTTTACCGTCTGCTCCTTTGCATTCAGATCCGCAACACCGTCGTAAACCTCCTTCATTGCCGCCTTTGCCGCAGCAAGTGCGCTGTACGCTTTTTGGTATTCCCCCTTGTACTTACTGTTAAAATCATATATCTGCTCCCTGTCCCGCCACAGGCCATCCGAATCGAGGCACTCCGCAAAGTTCAGATAAGTCTCCCTGACCCCGGCAAAAACCGGTTCCAGCACATGGGGGGCGGTGCCGTCGGCGTAAGCGATCCCAAGCTCCGGGAAATACACTCCGTCCAGGGAATCCGGATCGCCGGAGCAGTGGATCAGCTCCGTTTCAAGACCGTAAGGCTCCATTTCCGCCGCAAGCTTTTTCATAAAGGTGGATTTTCCGCTGCCGGGGCTGCCCTTTATGATAAAAAGCCTGTCGTCGTCACGGAGATACTTGTGGTAAAGGGAGTAAAAGCCCTCGGGGGTGTTGGCTCCAAGATAATAATGTGTCTGCATAATACCAGCTCCTGCTATAATACTTCATTCATTATTATGTCCCGGCGCCCCGTTTTGATAACAAAAGATTAAGGGGTACGCTTTTCAGCATGCCCCTTAAAAATTTCTATTTTGAATATGTCCATTTTTCCCGGTAATCTTCGTTCCCCATGAAGAACAGCGCCAGCGCGCCGGGTCCCACATGGGAACCGGTAACAGGCTCGTAGCAGACTGTAATTATCTCCTTCGGAGGTTTGCTTTCGTTAATCATCTCAATGAGATAATCCGCGTCCTCCCGGCAGTCCGCGTGGGCGATGCCTATGGTCTGAAGCTCCGGATCGATTACCAGAGCCCTGTAGTTTTCGGCAATGGCCTTAATGGAGTTCCGTCTGCCGCGAATCCTGCCGAATGTCACTATTCTGCCCTTTTCGTTTCCCTTGAGCAGAGGCTTGATATTCAGTACCGTACCGAATATGGCCGTCGCGCCGGAAATCCTGCCGCCACGTCTCAGGTGCATGAGATCGTCAACAGTAAAGACCTGGCACATGCCCTTGCGTCTTGTCAGAAGCAGATCGGCAGTCTCATCGACTGTCATTCCGCTGTCCCGGAGTTTTACAGCCTCCATAACGAGAAGTCCCTCGCCCAGGGACGCGCCATAGGTGTCCACAGTACGGATGATCCTGTCCGGGTATTCCTCCCGAAGCTGTTTTGCCGCCATCTCCGCCGACTGATACGATCCGCTTATGCCCGACGACATGCACACAAGAAGTATATCCTTCCCCTCTTTAAGTAAGGGTTCCATAAACTCCGTGTATCTCTGGGGCGTTACCTGGGATGTGGTTATTTCCGCCCCGGCTCTTATCATGTCATAGTAGGCTTTGCCGTCAAAATTCGTAATATCGGTGCAGCTGCGCTCCTCGCCCTCAAGATAATAATAAAATGGGATCACAGCGACATCGTTCGTTGTAACATACTCAAGCGGGATGTTGGCCGAGGTATCGGTAATGATCGAAAATGACATATCCTGTCTCCTGTGGCTTTTTTTACACGGGGTCCCCCATGCGTCCGATGATTATAGTATATAACAATGGATTAATCAATACCCCGTTGAAAAATCGATATAGAAATCCCGTTTACTGTCTCTCCCGGCAGTAGAAACGTGCAATTTTTCAGCAAAACCCAAAGCAAACCGCCGTTTTTCCTTTAAATCGGTTATCGTTTC
>JAFRUW010000004.1 GCA_017438675.1 Oscillospiraceae bacterium
ATTCTGAAGATCGCGTATTAAAAACAGCATATAAAACGACGGCGGCAAAGGCGAAAAACCTTTGCCGCTGTATTTGTGTCATATAATATCGATCTCTACCGCGGACACCTCATAGGCGGTTTTTTCCACAGGGATGCCGTCCTCGTTTTTTATGTATCCGCGGCTTTGTATCCGCCCGGTGACGGCTATAGCGGTACCCACCGGCAGCTCCGACGCTGTTCGGGCGTTTCTGCCCCAGGCGATGCAGGGGAGGTAGTCGCTCCTGCCGTACTGACGGTTCACCGCAAGCATTAAGTCGCATATCTCACGGCCCATGGGCGTGTGTCTGAGATTCGGCGCTTTGCACAGGGCTCCTTTTAAGAGGACGGTGTTTCTGTCCTCCTCGTCGGTGAAGCTTATCTGCCTTGCAAGCACCGTGATGACAAGGCGGCTGCCCTGACCGCTTTTGTTGTTGTATGACCTGATCTCGCCCTTTATGAGTATGCGCTGCTTTTCCTCCGGCTCCAGGCTCTCCATAAGCTCTCGGCGGATTATGATATTGATGCGGTCCACCGCTCCCGAAAGGCGCTCAACCTCCAGCGGGAAGGTGTAAAACACCTCGTTTTTCAGTGTATGGGAATAGACAGGCTTTTCGCCCAGTACGCCGCAAAGCTCCGCGTAATTGTTAGTTTCCAATAGTTCCACCCCTTGTATGTCTGTTCGTAAGAAGTATATGAGGGGCGGATTTGTTTTATGACAGCATGTCAGGGGCGAATCCCAGGATGAGAAGCGCGGCGGAGGCGGCCATGAGTCCGTATTTTGAAAGGGACATGGAATTGATTACCGGTATTTCCTGGGGCTCGACGGTACTGCCACGAAAAACCGGCATCTCCCGCTGGATGGACAGTACCGCCGATTTCCCTACAGAGGACAGCGTCACGGTGCATTTTGAGCTCATACCGTAGCTGACGGCGATTTCCGATTCCGGGATGGTGAGAAGCTCGTCGGGTATGAGAAGTATCCGGCATTTTGGGAATGGGGGAGCTGCTTCGGGCAGGAGGATGAGAAGATCAACGGGATCCGCATCACTGCATACCGGGAAAAACCGTGATAATGCGGAAATGATTCCGTCCGCTTCGGGGCCGATTACGCTGATTTCCGGCAAGCTTTTACTGCCTGAAAACATAGCTGTACAGTATGCGGCAGAGTCCCATGGCGGGAACGGACAGGAGCGTCCATCCTAAAGTGGCAATGGGGCAGATCTGACCCAGAAGGTTATATCTGTGACCGGAATAATCCCAAACGTTCAACCCCAGCGTCAGATTTACCACAATCCCGAAGGCCAGCTCCACGGCTGTGATTGCGAGCCCCCCTATAGCGGCCTTTACCGCAAAAGGCACCGCCGTTTTCACTGTTATAAGGTATATGAGCGTGAGGCTGATGCCACCCGCTGCGAACATTGACGGGTGGGTATAGCCCCGCCACGCGATTTCCAAAAGATTATACATCGTCCCGCCCGCAATGAACAGCAATGCGTATTTGAACCGATCCAGAAAAATCCCCCGCTGTATATGTTTTTGACCTTTATTATGCCCGAAAGACAGGGGATTATTATGGTTTGTGCGTTTTGTTTGAATTGCGGTTTGAATCCAGGTTTTTTCCCGCTCGTGCCGCGGGACACATACTTTCTCACAAGAGAAAGTTACCGCCCGCCGCGCAGGCGATGAAAAGATTTGATTATGAACCGCATCACAAACAAAACGCACATATTTTAACGCACAAAAAGACCGGCGGATTTCCGCCGGTCAGATTCAATTCGCTCTTTATACCTGGCTGAATACGGAGCCGATGCGGTCCTGGATAAGCAGGTTCGCCACTCTGTCCATAGGGGTGGGGGTTTTGTTTATGAGCACCAGCTTGTGGCCCCGATAGTAGTTTATAAGCCCCGCCGCGGGATAGACGGAAAGGGAAGTGCCGCCCACGATGAGAACGTCTGCCTGTTGGATGAATTTGATGGACTCGTTCATCACGTCGATGTCAAGGCCCTCCTCATAAAGCACCACGTCCGGCCTGATGACGCCGCCGCAGTCGCAGTAGGGGACCTCATCGCAGTCCGTGACAGCCTCCACAGGGTACTTTTTGCCGCATTTCATGCAGTAATTCCTGAGAAGCGATCCGTGGAGCTCCAGCACCTTCCTGCTGCCTGCCTTCTGATGGAGACCGTCGATATTCTGTGTGATGACCGCCTTTACCTTGCCTTCCTTTTCCAGAGACGCAAGGCGGAGATGGGCGGCGTTGGGCTCCGCACCCTTCACCACCAGCTTGTCCCGGTAAAAGCGGTAAAACTCGTTGGGGTAGTTTATAAAAAAGTTATGGCTGAGAATTATCTCCGGCGGGAAAGCATACTTCTGATTGTATAGTCCGTCAACACTGCGAAAATCCGGTATGCCGCTTTCGGTGCTGACGCCGGCGCCGCCGAAAAATACGATGTTGTCGCTGCCTTTTATCCATTCGGCAAATTGAGTAATGGCGTCCATAAGAACCTCCTTTATATGCAAACGATGTGAAAAAGATAACAAAACCTGCCCGCCGAAAACCGACGGGCAGATGAGATGACTTTTATTTGCCTATGGTGTTCTCCTTGAGAACCACGTCGTGGGCGCCGCCCTCTACGATGGAGGTGGCGGAGACCAGTGTGAGCTTTGCGTTCTTCTGCAGCTCGGGAATGGACAGAGCGCCGCAGTTGCACATGGTGTGACGGACCTTGCTCAGTGTCAGGTCCAGATTGTCCTTCAGGCTGCCGGCGTAGGGTACGTAGGAATCAACGCCTTCTTCAAAGCTCAGCTTCTTTGCGCCGCCCAGATCGTAACGCTGCCAGTTCTTGGCGCGGGCGGAACCCTCGCCCCAGTATTCCTTCATGAAGCTGCCGCCTACGCGGACCTTGTTTGTGGGGCTCTCGTCGAAACGGGCGAAGTAGCGGCCCAGCATCAGGAAGTCAGCGCCCATGGCAAGAGCGAGAGTAAAGTGGTAGTCGTGGACAATGCCGCCGTC
>JAFRUW010000032.1 GCA_017438675.1 Oscillospiraceae bacterium
GGCCTGCTACTTCAAGCAGGTGTTAAACGGCAAATACATGCGTATGGCGCTGATCCTGCACCTTTTGGGAATTAATTAGGGGGGTCGGACATGAATATAGATTCCATAAAAAACGGTACCGTTATAGATCACATCACGGCGGGCAAGGCGATGACGCTGTACAGGCTTCTGAAGCTGGACTCGCTGGACTGCCCGGTGGCAATCATCCAGCGGGCCACAAGCAGCAAAATGGGCTCCAAGGACATAATAAAGATCGACGCCTCCATCGGCGTGGATATGGACATTCTGGGCTACGTTGACCCCAACGCAACGGTTAACATAATCCGGGACGGGGAGCTGGTGGAGAAGCGGAAGGTGGAGCTCCCCGGGGAGCTCACCAACGTGCTGTTCTGCAAAAATCCCCGCTGCATCACCTCCACGGAGCAGGAGCTGCCCCACATCTTCAAGCTCACCGACCGGGAAAACCGGGTTTACCGGTGCCTCTACTGCGACACGAGGGCGAAAAAGATAAAGTGAGATGATGCTTCAAAACAAATCTTATCAGGCCGTCCTGAGCTCAAGACGGCCTGTTTTCCTATTGACTTTTCGGCGGAAATAGAGTACATTGATAGACGGTATCCTGCGCTCTGATCAGAATGCCGCAATACCCGAAAGGAGATCGGAGAATGAGAAAACTTTTTGCGTACAGTTTTGCACTTATTATTCTTGTGTGCTGCCTGACGTCGGCCGCGTCTGCGGCGGCAGGGCCTAAGTTTACGATAGACAACGTGACCGCCGCCCGCGGGGAACAGATAAAGCTGGTGGTGAACATCAGCGAGAATCCCGGCATTAATGCCGCAATGCTGTATCTTACCGTTCCCAAAACCTCCGACGGCGAGCCCGTATTCACCATAAACAGTATGAAGCAGGGCGAATGGTCGAATGGGAATGTGGCCGTATCCAGTCCCGTTGATGGTATTTATAACTGGGCGAATACCGATGAGCACACAGAGGAATCAGGCGAATTTGCCGTATTCACCGTAACGATCAGTCCCGACGCCGAGCCCGGCGATTATGAGATCACACTGACCAGCGATGATGTATCCCGTGATACAGGGAGAAAGGATGAAAAAGGCCGGTATATTTTTGAAGATCTGGATTGCTATGAATCCACCGCTGTTCTGACGGTCACCGAGGAAAAAGCTCCCGACAATCCCGGCCCTTCCGTCGTGATCCCCACGGACAAGAACGAAGGCGAGACCGATACTTCCGACACCGGCAGCGACAAAGAGCAGGGCAGCGAAGACAAGAGCGGCAGCGACAGCAAGAACAGCGGCTCCGAAAGCTCCTCCTCCGGCAAGGCCGGCGCGGACATCTCCTCCAACGGAAAGACCATCAGGGTATCCGCAAGCTCCGACAGCACCGATTCGACAGGTTCCTCCGGCAGCGCGAAAAAGGACAGCACGGCTAAGACCGGCATCATGGAGGGACAGCATTTCTACCTTATGATCTGCCTTATTGCGGTGGCATTCATCATGCCCATCGCGTATCAGATAAAGAAGTGTTTCACAAAAGATGTTTAAAACAATAAAGCCCGCCTGAAAGGCGGGCTTTAGACTATAGAAAAGCCTTTACAGCATAAGGATTCCTTTAAAAAACATTAAGGGGGTGACGGTATGGTAAAAATACTCCACAGTGCGGACTTTCATCTTGACACCCGGTTTGAGAGCCTGCCCCGGGAAAAGGCCGCGGAGCAGCGCAGGGAACAGCGGCGGCTGCTCTTTGAAATGGCGGAGCTTGTGAAGGGTGAGGGCGTTCAGCTTGTCCTGCTCTCCGGCGACCTTCTGGACAGTGACCTGTCGTATTACGAGACCCATGAAGCTCTCTCCGGCGCGCTTGAGGAGATGGCGGTGCCGGTGTTTATCGCGCCGGGCAATCACGACTATTAC
>JAFRUW010000033.1 GCA_017438675.1 Oscillospiraceae bacterium
ATTATCCTCTGAACAAACTTTTTAAACAGATTGAAATTGACACGGGTGTCCTTTTCATCGCCGTCCCAATACTCATTTACGCCAAGTACCATATCGTTGCCTTTTTCCGTGGCGCCGGAGTTTATATCTCCGTGGATAAAATGGAGCTTTGCGGTGCGGTGACTTCTTAAATAAAAATGCTCAAAGGTATGGGTATAGTTGAAGCTCAGCACGGCGTGAGCGCCTATGTCCATAATATCCGGTGAGCGGAGCCTGCAGGAGGATCCTGTACCGTACTGAGTTACTCTGTCCACACAGTGACGCAAATAATACTCGAGGCAGTCAGTCAGGCGCAGCAGGTCATAGTACAGCTTATCGATAAACTCCTTATATGTCGAGTCGTATTTCAAAGACATGCACCCGACATAAATCGAATAGAATTGCTCTGTTTCCTGCCTTTGTTTTGTCGGCCTTCTGACGACGGAGTATATATCGTTCGTCTGGCGGTCAAAATACTCAACTATATTTTTGATCTCGCTTTCAAAATCTATCCAGTTTTTGCCTATACCGCAGTTTCCTTCGAGGATATATTTGAAATAGTGATACCACGTGTTGTTGGTGATGAAGGACATTATCTGCTGCAGCCTGTCCTTGCTGTACGACAGGTCGAGAAGATACTTCTGAATATTCGCATGAGAACGATTATAAGCGTAAGTGTCGATCCCGCTCATATCTCCCGCGTTATTCAGTTCCTCCGCCAGCGTCAGAAACGTCATAAAATCCGTATATCTTGTCGGCAAATCATGCGCAAGATCGAAGCCGTTTCCCACAATTAGTATATTCATTATCTTCTTCCTCTCTGTCTCTCATGTAGCGGCGGGCCTCCGTGCCCGCCCTTTATTACATCCCTTCGATGAGATGGAACCTCATAAAGCCCTCATCCATGTTTATTTCCCGCACGAACTCATCAACCCCCGGGACAAGTATTTCCCGCGCACCCTTTATGACGTACACCTTGCCGGAGGGGAGGGTCAGGATATCGGAAACCGTACCCAGCTCCTCATCGGCGTCGCCGAGAGCCTTAAGCCCGATGAGGTCCTGAAGATAGTATTCGCCCTCGGGAAGGGGATTGTCGTTGCGGTTGATGGAGACGATCTTGTTTTTGAGGGCTATTGCCTTGTCCAGATCGTCCACGCCGTCGAATTTTATATAAACAAAGTTTTTCTGAACCCGTGAGCTCAGAACCCTGTAACATACATTATCGATATACAGCCTGTCAAAGTCAAGGAGAAATTCCGGCTCGTCACACCAGGGGTCGATCTTGACCTCCCCGCGAAGCCCGTGAGTATTGAGGATTCTTCCCGATTCAAGATACCTTTTTGTCATGATAACCTCACATATAAAGTTTTAGGGATCGTCGTGACAACGATCCCTATAGCCAAGAATTATTTGGAAGACAGCCAAAGACGGCTTTGGACCCGGGGGCGTGTATTCCCCCGGGAAACCGATATGATCGGCTTTTTCCGTCAATCCATAATATCAACGCTGACGCGCCGCCCCTGCTTCTGGGCTACGGAACGCATAAGCACTCTTATCTCTTTGGCGATCTTACCGTGACGGCCGATGACCTTGCCCATATCGCTTGTCGCCACATGGAGCTCATATACTGTTTCATCGGCCTCGTCGCGCTCAACTACAGAGACCTCATCAGGATTGTCAACAAGATTTTGCGCGATGTAAACCAAAAGATCTTTCATTTGAGACCTCCAATTAGATTGCGCCTGCTGTCTTAAGCAGTCTCTTAACAGTGTCGGTGGGCTGAGCGCCGTTCTTTACCCAATACTGGGCACGCTCTGCGTCGACCTTGATCTCAGCGGGATTCTTGAGGGGATCGTATAAGCCGATCTCTTCGATGAATCTGCCGTCACGAGGGGAGTGAGAGTCGGATACTACGATTCTGTAGTAGGGATTCTTCTTTGCGCCCATTCTGCGAAGCCTGATCTTTACCATGATTTCACCTCCATGATTTTCTTTAAAATATATAGCCATATCTGACGATATTAACTAACCTGCTTAAAAGCCGAAGAGACCCTTTTTGCCCTTCCGCTTGCCTCTTCCGAAGAGACCGTCGAGAGTGGGGTTCTTGCTCTTGTTCATGCGGCGGGTGACTTCCTTCATCATTTCGTACTGCTTGAGAAGTCTGTTTATCTCCACGACCTTTGTTCCGCTTCCGGCGGCAATGCGCTTTTTACGGCTGCTGTTGAGGATCGCCGGGTTCTCACGCTCATTGGGTGTCATGGAGAGCAGGATCGCCTCGATGTGCTTGATGGCGTTCTCATCAATGGTGGCACCCTGGAGTGCGCTTGCGTCCATACCCGGGATCATGCCGGCGATGTCGTTTATGCTGCCCATGCCCTTTATCTGGGAGAGCTGGTCGTAATAGTCGTTAAGGGTGAACTTGTTCTGCTTAAGGCGTGCCGCCATTTCCTCGGCCTTTTTCTTGTCGAAGCTCTGCTCCGCCTTTTCGATAAGGGTGAGCATATCGCCCATGCCGAGGATACGGGAGGCCATCCTGTCGGGGTGGAATACCTCGATATTGTCCAGCTTTTCGCCTGTACCGGCGAACTTCACCGGTTTGCCGGTGACGGCCCTTACGGAGAGGGCAGCGCCGCCTCGGGCGTCGCCGTCCAGCTTTGTGAGCATGATGCTGTCGATACCCAGCGCCGCGTCAAAAGCGGATGCCGCGTTGACAGCGTCCTGACCGGTCATGGCATCGACCACCAGCATGATCTCCTGAGGCTCAACCGCGGCCTTTATATTCTTGAGCTCATCCATGAGCTGCTCATCGATGTGGAGACGGCCGGCGGTGTCAAGGAACACCATGTCGTTGCCGTGCTTCTTTGCGTGCTCAAGAGCGGCCTTGGCGATGTTCACGGGATTTACGGTGCCCATCTGGAACACGGGGATATTAAGCTGACCGCCTACGGTCTCGAGCTGCTTTATAGCGGCGGGACGGTAGATGTCGCAGGCGACGAGCAGCGGGCGCTTGCCGTACTGCTTACGCATGAGGGCCGCCAGCTTCGCGCCGTTTGTTGTTTTACCGGCGCCCTGAAGACCGACCAGCATAACGACTGTGGGGCCCTTGGGGTTTATATTGATTTTTGAGTTCGTGCCGCCCATGAGAGCGGTGAGCTCCTCATTGACGATCTTAATGACCATCTGAGCGGGGGTGAGGCTTTCAAGAACGTCGGTGCCCACGGACTTTTCGGTGACTGTCTTGATAAAGTCCCTGACCACCTTGTAGCTGACGTCAGCCTCAAGAAGAGCCAGGCGGACCTCCCTCATGGCCTCTTTTATATCCGCCTCGGACAGTCTGCCCTTGCCGCGCAGCTTTTTAAAGGACGCGGAAAGTTTTTCCGCTAAGCTTTCAAATGCCATGTTGTATCTAACCTTTCAGATTTTCAAGCTGATTCAAAATACCGTCGGCTTCGTCACCGCTGAATCCGTTTTTATCGAACAGGGTTCTGAGAGCCGATTCCAGATCGGCTATCTGCTTCTGCATTTCGGAAAAGCGCCCGACGATGCCGGTCTTTTCCTCATACTTCAAAAGAAGCTCTTTCGCGTTTACAATATTGCCTCTGACGCCCTGCCTTGTAATGCCCAGCTGTTCGCCGATCTCGAACAGGGACAGGTCATCGTTGTAGTACAGATCAAAACAATTCCTCTGCTTTTCAGTCAGCAGGTCGCCGTAAAAGTCGAACAGCAGAGTCATTTTTACGGTGTCTTCCTTCATAGCGCACCTCTGTAAAGCAAAAACGTTTTACACAACGACATAGATATTACTATACTTTATCTGTTTTGTCAACAGAAAATATTTATATTTCAAAAGAAATCTTGCGATTTCTTTTGAGAGGGGATTAACGCCGCTGCATCGCACAAATTGAATTGATTTAGATTATGAATATAAGGATAATTCAATTTGCACGTTTGCGGCTTTCCTGTGTTTTTCCCGTGATACATGCTCCCAGGAAAAATGTGATTTAACTCTTTTTCGCCGCTGCGGCGGCGAAATTCTGCGAAGCTTATATTCTGTTTGCAGTCTGTATATTTATGTAAATACAGGGGAAAATGATAAAACTGCTCTGGAAAACCGTTACGGAGGTACTTATGATCTGCAGGGACAACGGCACATATATCGAACTGAGAGACCTTGCCGCTCTGGGCAAAGCTGCCGCCGAATGCATATCCGCAGTCGGAACGGTAAAGGCTTCCCGTATTGCCGAAGGGCTGTTATCCGATCTGAGGAGGATAAAACGCGCTTCCTCGGAGATCGAGGAACGGTACGGCGGAGGAAGCGACGTTCCCAAAGCGGCGGAGTGGCTGCTGGACAACCGGTATATTGCGGAGAGGGAGGGGCTTGACGCATCGTACGCTCTGAAGGGCGGCCAAAGACTTCCAAAGGATGAAAAACACGGCTGTTCAGCATTGGAAACAGCGGTTTCCGTACTTGTTTCCGCAGGCAGGGGAGAAATAACCCACGAGCGGATCTCCGCATTTCTGGACGGATATCAGAAAAGCAGGATACTCAGCGAAGGGGAGCTCCGCGTATTTATCCCGGTTCTGAAGGCGGCGATTACAGCACTGCTCAAAAGCAACTGTGAAGGCGATATCGAAAGCGACGCCGCGGCGGAGGTTATGGAGAACGTGTTTTCCTCACTTCGGTTCCTTGAGGGCTACGACGCTCTGGGTCTTCTTGAAAGCGTGAACAGGATCGACGCTGTACTCCGCACCGACCCCGCCGGAGTGTACTCAAAGATGGACGAGGAGACAAGAATCGCATACCGGGCGGAGGTGTCGAAGCTGGCAAAAAAGCACGGGATCGGCGAATACGACGCCGCAAAACGGGCAACAGAACTGGCGGAGAAGAACGACTGCCATGTGGGGCAATTCCTGTTCAGGGAGCCATTGGGGGAGAAAAAGAGAAAAAAGAACGGCGGCACTTACATTGCGTCCACGGTGCTCCTTACGCTGTTTCTGACTCTGCTTCCTGGTATCGTACTTGAAAACGCGGCGGTGACCTTCCTGCTTCTTTTCCCTGTGTGGGAGATGGTAAAGAACCTTATCGATTTTGCCGTAACACGGCTCGTTTTACCCGTGCGGCTTCCGCGGCTTGACCTTGAGGGCGGCATACCGCCGGAGGGGAAGACGATATGCGTAATATCGGTACTCGTCACCGGAAAGGAAAGCGCTAGGGATGCAGTCAGGATGCTGGAAGAGTACAGCATTACAAACCGTGACGCCGGGAACAACCTGAAGTTCGGGCTCCTTGCCGACCTTAAAGAAGCCGACAATAAATCCGCGCCGGGGGACAGAGAACTTACGGATTTCGCATCGGAAGAGATCGGGAAGCTTAACCGGAAGTACGGCGAAAGGTTTTATCTGCTTATGAGAGGGCGGACAAAATGCCCGTCTTCGGGGAAATATATGGGCTGGGAGCGGAAAAGAGGTGCGATCCTCGAGCTTGTACGTTTTCTGAAGGGGAAACCCTCAGGTATCACGGTCAGGGCGGGAGACGTGAGCGCCCTTGAAGGCACCGCCTATATCCTGACTCTCGACAGTGACACAAGGCTTACCGCAGGCGCGGCAGTACAGCTCGTGGGAGCGGCGATGCACCCGCTGAACAGGCCGGTAATAAACGGCAAGGGAACCGTCACCGAAGGGTACGGCATCCTTCAGCCGCGAGTGTCCACAGAGCTTAAAAGCGCCGTCAGGTCGGATTTTACAAGGATATTTGCGGGGCAGGGAGGCATTGACCCGTATGGGGGAAGCGTCTCCGACGTGTATCAGGATCTGTGCGGCTCCGGGAGCTTTGTGGGCAAGGGGCTTATAAATGCTGACGTGTATTATAAATGCCTTGACAGCCGATTCCCCGCGGACAGGATACTGTCTCACGACATCCTCGAGGGTGCGTTCGTGGGCTGCGGATACATGAGCGATACGGAGCTTGCGGACTCATGCCCGCCGAAGGTGGTGTCATATTACCGGCGGATGCACAGATGGGTCAGGGGAGACTGGCAGAACATCGTGTATCTGGGCAGAAGGATCAGAGACGCCGAAGGCGCGGTGACGCCGAATCCGCTTTCCGATCTCAATAAATGGAAAATATTCGACAATCTCCGACGCAGTCTGACGCCCGTATTCACCCTGGCGGCCCTCGTCATTGCGATGCTGTCAGAGTGGCAGGTGTTTGGGTGGGCGGCCCTTGCGGCGGTGCTTTCGGCATTCAGCAATCTGCTCATAACCTCGGCGGCGCTCCTTTTCAGGCAGCGAAGCGGAGTGCGGTTTCTGTCAGGCTTAATATCCGGTTTCGGCGGCATACTCATGCAGACCGTCATACGCCTCATGTTCCTGCCATATGAAGCGTGGATATGCATAAGCGCGATTCTTTTGTCCCTGTACCGTATGGCAGTCACGAAGCGCAATTTGCTTCAGTGGACCACTGCGGCGGATTCCGACAGGGAAACAGGATCAGGCGCTGCGTATTACTATCGAAAAATGGCGGCATGTCCCGCTGCGGGGATTGCTGTACTCCTTTTGACTCCATACCCCCCGGCCTGCGCTGTGGGTATCGTCTGGCTTCTGACGCCCTTTTATGCCTGGGCTCTCAGCAAAGGGATCGAGCATACAAAACAGGTATCACGAAGGGACAGGCGGTATCTTGTATCGGCGGCGGGGGATATATGGCGCTATTTTGAGGATTTCGTAACTCCAGCCGACAGCTTTCTCCCGCCCGATAACTGGCAGGAGCACCCGGCGTCGGGTGCCGCCCACAGGACGTCCCCCACAAATATCGGGCTTGCGCTCCTGTCATCCCTTGCTGCCGTCGATCTGGAGCTTGCGCCAAAGGAAAAGGCGCTGGGCATTATCGAAAACATCATGACCGCGGTACGGAGACTGCCAAAATGGAACGGACACCTTTACAACTGGTACGACACCAAAACCTGCAAAGTCCTAGAGCCGGCATATGTTTCCACTGTGGACAGCGGCAATCTTGCCGGGTGCCTCATCGCCCTCAGGGAAGGTCTTACGGAATTTAAGGAGCACAGACTGGCCGCGATGGCGGAGGATCTGTATAAAGCCATGAGCTTCACGCCGCTGTTTGACTTAAAGCGCGGGCTGTTTTATATCGGATGGGACGCGGTAAAGAACCGTCCCGCCAAATCATACTACGACCTGCTGGCCAGCGAAGCGAGGCAGACCGGTTACGTCGCCATAGCAAAAGGGGACGTGCCGAGAAAGCATTGGCGCAAACTGAGCCGGGCGATGGTTTCATATAACGGGTACTGCGGCATGGCGTCCTGGACGGGGACCATGTTCGAGTACCTTATGCCCGATCTGCTGCTGCCCTGCTATCGTGATTCTCTTTTGTACGAGAGCGCTAAATTCTGCGTTTATGTGCAGAAGCATAATAAGCGCACACCGGTATGGGGAGAGTCGGAGAGCGCCTTTTTCTCCTTTGATCCGGCGCTGAACTACAGGTACAAGGCCCACGGTGTGCAGAAGCTTGCCCTGAAGCGGGGGCTTGACGCGGACAATGTTGTTTCGCCCTATTCGAGCTTCCTCGCCCTGAATGTGGATTTCAGGTCGGCGGTATCGAATCTCAAGGCGCTGGAACAGTTGGGGGCCGTGGGAAAATACGGGTTTTACGAGGCGGTGGACTTCACCCCGCCGCGCACCTGCGGTGAGGAGCTTAAGCTTGTCAGGACGTTTATGGTCCACCATCTGGGCATGAGCATTGTTTCGATTGACAACGCCCTGAATGAGGGCGTCATGCAGAAGCGGTTCATGAGGGATACTAATATGGCCTCCTTCAGCGAGCTTTTACAGGAGAAAATACCCACCGGCGCCGTTGTGCTGAGCCGGAAGCCGGGGAAAACGCCCCAAAAGCCGGAGAGAGCTCACGGCGGCGAATGGGTGCGGGAGTACGGAAGCAGAGAACCCCGGGCTCCCGCCTGCTGTCTCCTGTCCAACGGCGCTTACACGGTCATGCTCAGCGACAGCGGCGGGAGCAGATCATTATGGCGAGGTTTGGATGTGACCCGCTTTGTCCCGGAACAGGACAGCGAACACCGGGGAATAAGAATCGACATCATTTCCTCCGAAGGGGAGACATGTCTTAATCCCGGGTTTGCGGTACAGCCGGGCGTTGAGTTCGGGGCGGAGTTTTCGGGATCACAGGGAAAACTCAGCGCGAGGACGGGGAAGGCAGCCGCAGCGGTTGCCGTGCGGGTTCCCGGGGATGAAAACGGGGAGCTGAGGGTCATCAGTTTAAACCGCACAGACAGCACTCCCCTGGACGGTATTCTCAGGATAAGCTTTACACCCGTTCTTGCAAAAGCGGCTGATTTTGAGGCCCATCCCCTGTTTTCAAAACTTTCACTGGAGGCAGCGGTGAAGGATGAGCGCCTCGTAATAAAACGCAGATCCAGGGGAAATGACAAAGCCGTATATCTCTGCACCGCCTGCGACAGCCCGGTGACATGGAGTGTCGAGGGCGGGGAAGAACGGGGAAACCCGACAGTGATGAAACGGTGGTCAACGGAGATGAAGGCGACGGCGAGCATACCGTTTTCGCTTTCCCCGGATTCCGAAGAGACGGTGAGATTTGCCATGGGCGTTGGAGACACCGAAGCATCGGCAGTAAGCGCCGCGGAATCGATACTCATAAGCCGTGAGACTGGGGGCTCAAGGCTTGACCGGTCAGCCGCGGAGCTGGGACTGAGTCCAGCGGGAGTGAAAGCTGCCATGGAGCACCTGACGGAGCTTGTTTACGCTGCCGACAAAAGACGGGAAAGGTCGGCGGATATTATTCAAAACACGGAGGGCAGGGAAGGATTGTGGCGGTTCGGCATATCCGGTGATCTGCCCATACTCACAGCGGAGGTCACCGGGGAGGATGAACTCCCCGGGGCGGCGGAACTTCTGAAGCAGCACAGTCTCCTTAAAGACAACGGGATGGATTTCGACCTGGTCCTCATACTGAACGACAACGGCGACTATATGATGCCCCGCAGGAGAGCCGCAGCGGAGTGGCTGAGAAGGTCGGGCAGGGAGTATCTTATAGGCGCAAAGGGCGGAGTGCACCTGATAGACGGCTCCTCCCCCAATGTCGGGGTAATCAGGGCAATGTCGGACAAAATCGCAGATCTGAAGGGGAAGTACTGAAATGGATTACAAATTCAACGACGATCTGAGTTTCACATTCACAATAAAGGGTATACTCCCTGGCAGGTCATGGAGCAATATACTTGCCAACAGATCGTACGGGTTCATTGCCACGGACGCCGGGACAGGCCACATGTGGCATCTTAATTCAAGGGAGAACAGGATAAACCGCTGGCTGAACGACCCGCTTGCGACAAAAGGGACTGAGCAGCTTGAATGGAGAACCGGCGATAAACGGGTGTCGCTCTTTGCCGACAGTGACGGGTATGACTGCGCCGTGACCTACGGCTTTGGTTACGCCAGATGGGACAAGAATGTGGAGGACAGTCATTTTTCCGTACTTGCCTTTGTGCCCCCGGAGCTCTCTGCAAGGATACTCGTCATAACATCGGACTGTCGGGATGGGGAGCTTCTGTATTACACCGACCTGGTCCTGGGAAGCGAAAACAGCGGCGGGCCGCATATCGTTACAGAGTATCGGGGCGGTGTGATATCGGCGCGAAACTCCCTGAATACGGAGTTCAGGGACGACGTATTCCGTGTGAAAGCGTCGGAGGAGCCGATAGCCTTCACCTGCGACAGGCTGAGCTGGAAATCGGGGAACCCAGACGGAAGATCGGGAGCGGGTATGCTGCCCTGTGCAGGTATGGTCCTGAATAATTCGGGCAACACGGTGATAGTGACGGGCTGCGAGAGGGAAGAAGTGATTCGAAGCCTGTGTGAGCCGGAAACGGTAAAAGCAAAGCTCCTTGAAACCTGCGAATACTGGAACAGACTTGTGACGCCTGTCAGGATAAAAACCGATGATCCCGCCCTTGACCGGTATATAAACGGTTGGGCGCTGTATCAGGTCATCGCCTGCAGGCTGTTTGCAAGGTGCTCCGTTTACCAGTGCGGCGGAGCCTACGGCTTCAGGGATCAGCTCCAGGACGTGACGGCATTGCTGTATTCATCGCCGGAGCTTGCCCGTGAGCAGATCCTCCGCGCAGCCGCCCATCAGTTTGAGGAGGGGGACGTGCAGCACTGGTGGCACCCTTTGGGCAGGGAAAACGACACGGATAAGGGCGTCAGGACCCGGTGCTCCGACGATTTGCTGTGGCTCGTTTACGCGCTGTGCGAATATGTATCGGTCACGGGGGATACAGAGCTGTGCCGGATAGAGGCCGGCTATATCGAATCGCCGCCCCTTGCCCCCGGTGAAAACGAGCGGTACTGCGTGCCTGAAAGGAGCGCGCTCAGGGAATCGCTTCTGGATCACTGCATCCGGGCGGCGGAGCTTGTTATAAGGCGGGGCGAGGGAGATCACGGGCTGTGCCTCATGGGAAGCGGCGACTGGAATGACGGCATGAACGAAGTCGGTGCGGAGGGCAAAGGCGAAAGCGTATGGCTCACATGGTTTGCAGGCATCGTATTCCGCAGACTGGGAGAGCTTTGCCGGGAGCTTGACAACACCACAGAAGGTGACAGACTGCTGGATTATGCCGAAAAGTACCGCACGGCGGCGGACGGCGCCTGGGACGGCATGTGGTATCTGAGAGGATGGTATGGCGACGGAACGCTCCTCGGCAGCAGAGTAAACGATGAATGCGCCATAGATTCAATTGCCCAGAGCTTTGCGGTTTTCGCAGGCGCTGACGCGGAAAAGGTGAAAACTGCCCTTGACTCCGCTTACGACAGGCTGTTTGACAGGGATAACGGTATAGTGCGGCTTTTTACGCCGCCCTTTGACGGCGGTGAGCAGTCCCCGGGGTATATAAAAAGCTACTCGCCTGGCTTCCGGGAAAACGGAGGCCAGTACACCCACGGGGCTGTATGGCTGGCAAGGGCATTTATACTGAACGGTGAACCCGACAGGGGATACGAGCTTCTCCGCGCTCTCCTTCCCGATGCACACGATAACGGCATGTACAGGGCGGAGCCATATGTCCTCGCGGCGGACGTATCGGATAATGAGGACAATCGCGGCCTTGCGGGGTGGAGCTGGTACACCGGGGCTGCGGGATGGTACTACCGGACGGTGATACGTGATCTTCTGGGTATCGAAATCGTACGGGGAGAGCTGACGGTCACGCCGCGCCTTCCCGAAGGCCCGGGCGGTTTCGGCGCGGAGCTGAGGCTGGGCGGCGAGATAATAAAGGTCAGGGCGGAAAACGGTATAATAAGGGTGATCGGGAACCGGGGAAATAATAATTCAATAAAATATTAACAAATATTTTATTTTCAACAGAGAAAAGTTGTAGTATAATTGCAATGTAAATTCCGGATCGGGAGGCAGCTATGGAGACAGTGGTGAAAAATCAGATAATGCCCGGTGTCGATCTCACATGCGTGCATACGGAAAAATTCAAAACCGGTGTCCTCTCCATAACCATGATGACGGAGCTGAAAAAGGAGACCGCTTCCAAAACCGCCTTGATAATGCGGGTGTTGAGAAGGGGCACCTCATCCAATCCCACCATGGAGGATATAGCCGCCCGCCTGGACGAGCTCTACGGCGCGAAGATCGCGCCCACTGTCCGCAAAAAGGGTGAGATCGCCTGCGTGGGCCTTTACTCAAGCTTCCCCGACGACTATTATGTGGACGACGGGAACATTCTGGAAAAAACTGCGTCCCTTATGGGTGAGATCCTTCTTTCGCCGGATACAAAGGCCGGCCTTCTCAGGGGCGACTATGTGGACAGCGAGAAGCAGAACCTCATTCAGGATATCCGCAGTCTTATAAATGAAAAGGCAGGCTACGCCGTCGTCAGGCTGACGGAGCTTATGTGCCCCGGCGAAAAATACGGAGTGCGCATCCTGGGCAGCGAATCCGCTGTTAAAAAGATCACCGCCGCCGGACTTACAAAGTATTACAGAGAGCTTATTGCCCGGGCGCGGGTTCATGTCTTTTACTGCGGAAGCGCCGATCCCGAAAAGGTCACCCTTGCGGTAAAGAGCGCCCTTGCCGCCCTTCCGAGGCAAAATGTATATGAGTATCTCACCACAGATGTAAGGCTTGAGCCCGTAAAGGATCACGTCAGGGAATACAGGGAAGAGATGAATGTCACTCAGGGGAAGCTTGTAATGGGCTTCCGCATGGGCGAAGCCATGACGATGCCAAATTACGCGGCCCTTCTTGTACTGAACGGAGTGTTCGGAGGGTGTGTGACCTCGAAGCTCTTTATGAACGTCAGGGAAAAGATGTCCCTCTGCTATTACGCAAGCTCCGCTGTCGAAAAGCATAAGGGGATTATGCTTGTTTCCTCGGGCGTCGATCCGTCAAACGGTGAGACGGCGAAGAACGAGATTCTCAGACAGCTTGACGCCGTAAAGAACGGTGAGATTGAGGACTGGGAGCTTGACGGCGCGAAGGGCACTTACGTGACGCTCCTCCGATCTTACATGGACGAGCCGTACGGTATGGAGAACTTTTATCTTGACAATTGCCTCACGGGCCTTACCGTAACGCCGGAAGAGATGGCCGGA
>JAFRUW010000034.1 GCA_017438675.1 Oscillospiraceae bacterium
ATCCACTTGAGGGTGATCTTCTGCCACTCGGAGAAACCCTCGGAGGAGTCTATGCACAGCACGTCGGCCCCAGCCTCGATAAGAGCGGGGACACGGTCCTTGAAATCCCTTGTGTTGATGCCGGCGCCAACCATGAACTTCTTGTGAGCGTCCAGAAGCTCAAGGGGGTTTTCCTTATGGGAAGCATAGTCCTTGCGGAATACGAAGTAGAGCAGTCTGCCGCTGTCGTCAACGATGGGGAGGGAGTTGAGCTTGTGCTCCCAGATAATGTCGTTGGCTTCCTTCAGGGTGGTGCCTGCGGGAGCGGTGACCAGCTTTTCGATAGGGGTCATGAAGGACGAAACAAGCTCATCGCCGTTCATGCGGCTGACACGGTAGTCACGGCTTGTGACGATACCCACGAGCCTGCCGTTGGAGGTGCCGTCCTCAGTGACGGCAACAGTGGAATGACCTGTCTCCTCCTTGAGCTCAAGGATATCGGACAGGGTGTTGTTGGGGGAGATGTTGGAATCGCTTGTTACGAAACCCGCCTTGTATGCCTTTACCCTTGCCACCATAGCCGCCTGGTTCTCAATGGTCTGGGAGCCGTAGATAAAGGACAGGCCGCCCTCCTTGGCCAGTGCAACAGCCATATTGTCATCGGAGACGGACTGTATGATGGCGGAGGTGAGGGGGATATTCAGGGTTATGGGCGAGGTCTCGCCCTTCTTAAACTTGACAAGAGAGGTTTTCAGACTGACGTTGTCCGGCAGGCACTGCGCGCTGGAATAGCCGGGAATGAGCAGATACTCACTGAATGTGCGGGACGGTTCCTTGAAATAAAATGCCATAACAATTCTCCTTCGATACCAATCGTTCACTTTTGATCTTCAAATAAAAATTACATTATATTTTAATCCAAACTGTCGAATATGTCAAGAATTTGAACGCTGATAATAGAACATATATTGCTGGGCCAGACCGCTGTGACCTCCGAAAACCGAGGTGTCCAGCTTGCCGTTATAATGCTCACTTATGGCCTTTTTCATCCACACGTCGATGGGGAAGGCGTCCTCAATTCGCAGAGAGAAAAGTATGGCGCAGTTTGCCACCTTCTTGCCAACGCCTTTAAGGGATCTGAGGGCTTTCTCCGCCTCCTCAAGAGTCCCGCCGGACAGTGCCTCAAGATCAAGCGCACCGGAATCCACTGCCCGGGCCGCGCCGATTATGTATGGCGCACGGTAGCCGCATCTCAGGGGGGCGAGGTCGCTTTCCTCAAGGAGGGCGACACGGCTCGCGGAGGGGAAGGTGTATCGGATATCTCCCTCAAACTCTATGGGGTCGCCGTAAAGGGAGCAGAGGGTCTCCACAATCTTTTTGATCCTGGGTATGTTGTTGCACTGGGAGATGATAAAGGAGCACAGCGCCTCCCACCGGTCCTGATTCAGTATCCTTATGCCCGCCCCGAAGTCCGTTGCATTTTTCATGTATTCGTCCACACAGAGGGATCTGCGGAGTTTGCTGTAGTTCTTCCCCAGGTCGAAATAGTCATGCCAGACGTTTTCAAAGTCAGACAGGGTGCCGGAAATAAAAACGGAATCGCCGGCCTGCCTGATCCGTGCCGCTTTGCCCATGGCAACGCCGGTATAGTCGCCGTTTTCGTCCATGTTCCAGCGGAAGCACTGGCCGCACTCGAATATTTTCACCGGGTCAAAATCGTCTTCGGGGATGAGCTCTGTTTCTCCCGGCCGTTCAAAATACTTCAAATCAAACACTCCTGTTTTGTCGAAATGCATCGAAATCCTGTACTGTGATTCTATCATAATTTCTCAAAAACAGCAAAGCCTAATATGGAAGATTCGTAAACAAGGAGTGAAAAAATGAGTTTGAAGCACGTGGGCAAACAGAGCGTGCAGCTGACCGCTCCGCCATCGTTTATAGGGTACGCCTCCGCCGTGGGCAGGAAGGAGGGGGAAGGCCCTCTGGGGAGCGCCTTTGATTATGTCAGCGACGATATGCTCTTCGGGCAGAAGACCTGGGAGAAGGGGGAGAGCGAGATGGTGCGCCGGGCCCTTGAGCTTGCCCTGGGTAAAGCGAATAAACAGCCGGAGGATATCGAGTACCTTTTCGGCGGGGACCTTTTAAACCAGTGCATCGGCACCACCTTCGGCATAAGAAGCTTCGGCATACCGTTTTTCGGGGTGTACGGGGCCTGTTCAACCATGGCGGAAAGTTTATCCCTTGCGGCGATGATGATCGACGGCGGCTTTGCCGATACAGCGGCGGCTGTCACCTCTTCACACTTCTGCTCGTCGGAGAGGCAGTACAGATTCCCGGTGGAGTACGGCGGTCAGAGGACGCCCACCGCTCAGTGGACGGTTACGGGCTCCGGCGCGGCGATACTGGCCCACGAGGGACCGGGGCCGTTTATTACAAGGATCACGGCGGGGAAGATCATCGACGCGGGGATAAAGGACGCCAACAATATGGGCGCCGCCATGGCCCCAGCGGCTTACGACACTCTGCGGACCCATTTTTCCGATCTGGCCCTGAACCCGTCGGACTACGATCTGATAATAACCGGAGACCTGGGGCAGGTGGGGTCGGAGATACTTCTGGACTTTTTTCTGCGTGACGGAGTGAACCTCGCCCCAAATTACAACGACTGCGGCCTGATGATCTTTTCAAGGGAGACTCAGGACGTACACTCCGGCGGCTCCGGCTGCGGCTGTTCGGCGTCTGTCTTAAACGGATACATTCTGGACGGGATGAGAAGCGGCAGATGGAACAATGTGCTCTTTGCCGCCACGGGAGCGCTTCTGTCGCCCACCTCCACCCAGCAGAAGGAGTCGATACCCTCGATATGCTGCGCTGTGGCCATATCGAATACGAAATAGGAGAGGATCATGGAGACTTTTTGGGAATACGCAAAGGCCTTTTTAACTGGGGGACTTATCTGCGCCCTCGGACAGATACTTGTGGACAAAACAAAGCTCACCCCGGCCAGGATACTGACGGGGTACGTTGTGGCGGGTGTGATCCTCGGAGCCGTGGGGCTGTATGAGCCTGTCAAGAAATGGGCGGGAGCGGGAGCCACGGTGCCAATCATCGGCTTCGGGAACCTTCTGGCCCAGGGGGTCAGAAAGGCGGTAGGGGAGTCCGGCCTTCTGGGGGCTTTTACCGGGGCATTTACCGCCGCCGCGGGAGGAATATGCGCCGCGGTGTTCTTTTCCAGCGTGGTGGCTCTCATATTCAAGCCCAAGGAAAAGAAATAAAAAAGGCTGTGAAGCGGGGAGCTTAAACGCTCCCGGCCTCACAGCCCTGTTTGTACGAAGTAAATTTAATTAAGCTTTACAATCTTTCTTGCGAGACGTATAATATCCGTGTTATCGATGATGATGTCATCGACCGCGCCTCACGTGGACCGCTTCCAACGGGCATTTACATTAACACCGTGACAGCCGTAATGGGATATCTACTGTTTGTCCCGAACCTTTTGGAAAAATTCACCGAGGATACCGGCGCATTCCGATTCCATTACGCCGCCGTAGATTTCCGGGGAAAAGCCGTAGTTTTCCATGAAAAGATTGATCACGCTGCCGCAGGAGCCGAACCGTGGTTCTTTCGCACCGTAAACAAGGCGGCTTATCCGGGAATTGATGATTGCACCGGCGCACATTGGGCAGGGCTCGAGGGTGACGTACATGGTGCAGCCCGTGAGCCGTGAATCGCCGAGTGCCCGGCCTGCGGTTTCAATCGCTTCGATCTCCGCATGGCGGGTAGCGGAGCGTGTTTCGATACACCGGTTCCTGCCGGAACCGATGACAGTGCCGTCGGGTGAGACTATAACGCACCCTACCGGGACTTCGCCGTTTTCGAAAGCCTCTTGCGCCAGCTCCAGCGCATTTATCATATATTTTTCCTTAGTCATACCTGTCACCCGTATATAAAAGATAAAAAATGCAGATAATGCAGATATATAAAATATGGAGGTTTAATTATGTTAGTCAGCGAAATCATGAATCCCGGCGTGGTCTCCGTTTCCCCTGAAGAGTCCGCAGCCTATACGTCAAGGCTCCTGTACCGTCACAACATCGGTTCCGTGCCCGTGTGCGGCCCTGACGGCACCCTTGAGGGAATAGTCACCGACAGGGACATCGTTCTTCGCGTGGTAGCGGCGGACAACGATCCCCACACTACACCGGTAAAGGACATCATGTCCCGGAGCGTAATCACGGTACAGCCCGACGACGATGTGAACAGAGTGTCCATGCTCATGAGCGCGTCTCAGGTGAGGAGGCTCCCGGTGGTGGACGAAGGCAAGGTTGTGGGCATGGTGTCATTGGGCGACCTGTCCCTTATCGACAACTTCAGCACCGAGGCGGGTACCACTCTCGGCGACATTTCCGAGAATTTCAGAATGAAATAATCACAAAAGGCTGTCGGTTTTTCGGCAGCCTTTTATTATGATTTTACCGTTATAAAAAGCTTCGCAGAATTTCACCGCCGCAGCGGTGAAAAAGATTTAAATCCATTTTTCCCGGGAGCATGTATCACGGGAAAAATACAGGAAAGCCGCAAACGTGCAAATTGAATTATCCTTATACTATTTATTCAAATCAATTCAATTTGTGCGATGCAGCGGCGCTAATCCCCTCTCAAAAGAAATCGTGAGATTTCTTTTGAAGAAACTTAGTTTCTGAGACTGTGGAGCGGAGCGGGAATGCGGCCGCCTCTGGCGACGAATTCCGCGCTTGAGCCGCCGTGGACGGGCATTACGGGAGCGGAACCCAGAAGCCCGCCGAAGTCCACGTGATCGCCCACGGTTTTGCCGGGAGCGGGGATTATCCTGACGGCGGTAGTCTTGTTGTTCACCATGCCGATGGCGCTTTCGTCGGCGATAATGGCGGCGATGGTCTCTGCCGGGGTGTCCCCGGGGACGGCAATCATGTCAAGGCCCACGGAGCAGACGCAGGTCATGGCTTCAAGCTTGTCGAGGGTAAGGATGCCCGATTCTGCGGAGCGGATCATGCCCGCGTCCTCTGAAACGGGAATAAACGCACCGGAAAGGCCGCCAACATGTCCTGAAGCCATCACGCCGCCTTTCTTGACAGCGTCATTCAGAAGGGCCAGCGCCGCCGTGGTGCCATGGATGCCGCTGCGCTCAAGGCCAATAAGCTCTAAAATCTCGGCTACGCTGTCGCCAACAGCAGGTGTCGGTGCAAGAGAAAGTTCTACTACTCCGAAGGGAACAGAAAGCCGCTTCGATGCCTCCTGTGCAACCAGCTGTCCCATGCGGGTGATCTTGAATGCGGTGCGTTTGATGGTCTCAGCTACCACATCGATGCGTTC
>JAFRUW010000035.1 GCA_017438675.1 Oscillospiraceae bacterium
CCGCCGCTCAGAAGCTCCTGATCTGTGACAAAGCTGTACATGTTTCTTGCCTGAGTAGACACAAACGTGAACTCAGTACCTAAAAAAACAGCCAGGAGCGCCAATATAATCAGGATCATATAATGCGTTTTTACAACTTTTCTCGCCTTCTGCTTCCATTCCCTGCGTGTACTCATCCGAACTTCATTATTCATATTCCTTACCCCTTTGTTTATCGGATATCTATTACCGTTATCTCGCTTCTGGTTCCGGGACGTATGGGCGGGCCGAAATAGCCTACCCCGGATGTCACAATGGAAACGGCGCTCCCCCACTCTTTTAACCCATAGGACTGGGGGCTGAACAAACGCAGACAGATGTTAATGGGAAAAATCTGTCCGTCGTGAGTATGACCGCTGAGGGACAGATCCACACCGTATTTATCCATTGCGGAAAAATCCTCCGGCTCATGCTGCAAAAGAATGATCGGAGCGGAGGGATCAGTGTCTTTTAAAAGCGCCTCAAGGTCTGCACGTTCACTGACGCCGTCACCCGGCCGGGTCAGATCCCGCCGCCCGGCAAGTACAAGTCCGTTCAGTTCCGGAAACTCCACCGTCTCATCGGTAAGGACCTGCCAGCCGCATTTTTCCAAAAACCCGGGAACCTCCGGATGTCTGACTGCGTTTTCCGCTCCTATGCAGGAAAACCCGCCTAACAGCGGCTCCTCCATGTCGTGATTCCCGTAGACAGCGTAGACGCCCTTTTCCGCCCGGATACTGCCCAAAACTTTTAAGTATTCCTCCGGCTCCTTCATGGCGTCATAGGCGCTTGTAAAAATGTCCCCGCCGATGAGCACCATATCCGGTTCCTGCTCATTTATTCGCTCTGCCATATCTTCATAAAGCTTCAGAGAGGAATTGACGCCGATGTGCAGGTCGGATACAAATACGATCCTTAAAGGCTGGTCCTGGCCAAGTGTTTCCCGGCTGATCTCATACCGCGTCACCTTTACGTCATTGGCTGACCGGTACCCGTAAAGATTGACTGCCAGACTTATGACAAGAACGGCAAACAGAAGAACTGCTGATGATCTGCGGGACGGGACAAGTGTCTTTCCCTTTGATTTAAGTACCACGATCCTGGTGATCCATGACAGAAGCACGATAATAACAAGAGTGCCGAAAAAATAAACAATATGACCCAGGAAGATATTCCCGTATTTCTGGAAAAAGAAGCACAGCTTCCCGTTGGGGAGCTGACTTCCGACAAGCGGGAAAAGAAACATCACTGTTGCGAAGGCATAAGGTATAACAAACAGGGGCGACATTTTCCGCTCAGGGTCTGCAGCCCTTCTGAGTATAGGATAATATACAGCGAGGCCCAAAAGCGCCACGGCTGCATAAATGGTCATCATTATAAAAAGTCTCATATACAGTCTCTGATACAAAGGGAGATTTGTGAAAATCGGTCACTTCACGTAATAATTATACCGGTATAACCGAAAATGTCAATAATATGATTACCCTGTCCCGCCGGCCGTACACAGAAACAGCCGGGACAGAAACCGGTCCCGGCTGCATTCCTCTCAGGTTTTAATCGTCTGTCAGTACGTCCTTCTGTCTCTCCGCTTCAAAAGTTTTTCGGGATCCTTTACATAGCTTCTGACAACGCTTCCGCATCTGCGGCAAACGGAGTGGTATAATGGCGCTCCTCCCAGCTTGTTGCATTTGGCGGTCACTGCGGCATATCCGGTCTGAAAAGTCTCTATCATCTCCGTACCGTTGCAGTAAGGACAGTTAAATACATATTTATCTGTGTACCTGTCAATCAAAACTATTGCCTCCTTTGAACAAAAATGTCAGTAATTCCGATTCTTACTGAATGATTGTATCACGGAACTGAATTTTTCTCAACTGCCGTTTCAAATGTCAACGGGTTAGCGCAAATGCAGACTGAGTTATATCATTCAAGCATCAGCACTTCACCCGGCTGAAGGATGAGCTTCCCGGGAGCGTCAAATTTTTTCGCGGTTTTCATGTCAAATCCGGCCTTATCTGCCGGCGCCATGTGATAAGGGATCGTGTGCTTCGCGCCGATGAGCTTCGCGCACTCCGAAGCTTCCTTTACATCCATGTTGTAAACGCCGTCGCAGCAGATAAAGGCATAATCAAGACAGCGCTTTTTAAGCTCCGCCATAGTTGGTGTGGCAGATGTATCGCCGGAGAAATACGCCTTTACACCGCTTAAGAATGTTAGGATAAACCCGACGCATTCGGATACATCGTGGTTCCTGTTGTATCCTGCCTCAACTGCCTCCGCCGTGACAAACCCCAGATCAAAGGTCTGATGCTCTCCATCCCTGACAGCCTCTGCCCAGGTGATAACTGTACAGCCTTTGTTCTTTTTCTTAATGAGTCTTTCCTGTGTATGGTCATAATGGGCATGAGTCATAAGTATGAGATCCGCCGGAAGGTCATAACCCTCCCCCATGAAGGGATCGATATATATAACCTTCCCGTCTTCTGTCACTATCCTCACACTTGCGTGTCCCTGATAAAGCAATTCAGCCGCCATTTTTCCGTCCTCCGTATTTTTCAGATTCTTTTTACACTTTATTCCGCAGCGATGAGCCCAATCGCCACGTCGTTGACGTTGGTGCCGGTGGGGCCGGTGAAAACCAGCCCGCCGGTTTTGATAAGCGCGTTGTATGAGTCGTTGTTTTTAAGCGCTTCGTCCACCGAAATCCCCAGTTCTTTAAGATCGGCGTAAGTATCGCCGTCTGCGTAACCTCCGGCGGCGTCAGTGGGGCGGACATTATACGTGGGGCGACTTATACGAAAAAATGAAGCCCTTGATGCTTTGTTTGGCATCTCTTCACCGAGAAGGTCTTTTACACCGTGACATTAAAC
>JAFRUW010000036.1 GCA_017438675.1 Oscillospiraceae bacterium
GGTCACGGTATGGGTGGGGTACTCCCATACGGCCTTGAATTCCGTATCGCCCCGCACGACATAGGAGAGCGCTTCAACGTCGCTGTAGACTTTCTCGGAGGAGACACCGTTTTCCACAAGCTTCCACCCGACAAACGTATATCCCTTGGCGGCTTCTTCCTCGTTGAGCGTGGGGATCTCAAGCACGCTCAGATTGTATTGGGACGCGGTGTCCTTGTAATAGATACCGTCGTGGGTATTAAAGGTGGCGCATCTACTGACGCTGGCAGGGTCGGTGTTCTCATAAGCCCAGTTGCCGCCGGGATAATACACATGCGCCTGCCCGCCGCTTGCAAAGGTGCCAATTTCCGTCGTCGTCTTGAAGGCGTATGCCTTGTATTCCACGACGACATATTTCCAGATCGTACCCGCAGCGCCTTCTGCAATCTCGATCTCCGTCTCATAATCGGTGATGACGCTGACGCCGGTGATGCTCTCTACGGCGTTATAAACGCTGTCCGGTTTCAGCGGCGTCACGCGAAGGATATACTTTCCGGCTTTCAGTCCGGTGAATTTATGGCTGGATTCTCCCGTGAAGGAACCCAGGGAGTTTCCTTCACTATCCAGCAGCTCAGCCGCGCCGTTAGCCCAGTATGGCAGGGAGCTCCAACCCATAAAGGCGCCTCGCGGGTTCAGCATGGCAGTTCGGTAGCTATCGGGGGATACCCAGCCGAATTCGATGCCGATGCTGCCCTCAGCCCAGGGCTCTTTCCATAAGGCCTTGACCGTGGTATTGCCGGTGACCGTGATCGTATTGCCCGGAACATATTTTGTTCCATTGATCTCCCAGGCTTCAAACTCTTTTTCATCCGGCGCGGTGAAGCCGTTTTCGGGCAGTGTATACTCGCTGCCGCCGCCCACCGTAACGGAATCCATAGTCCCGCTGCCGCCGTTGGCGTCAAAGCTGACGGTATAATTCCACTTGGCAACAAGGGTGATGTCTTCGGTAACCGGCAAAGAGAAATCATATGCATCGCCGTTTAAAGTCCACCCGTCAAACGTGCAGTTCTCTTTTGTGGGGTCCGTCGGTTTTTCTGCCGTATCGCCTTTGGGGACCTCCTGGCTCGCAACATCCGTCCCGCCGTCGGAATCGAAGGTCACAGTGCATTTGGGACGCTCCCAGACAGCGCGGAACACCACATCGCTCACGACGGTATACTCCAGCGCTTCGCTCTCTGTGTAGATCTTGCCGGAATCATCTCCCTCCAGCTTCCAGCCCATGAATTCATATCCGAGGGCCGCTTCCCGGAAGCGTCATGGAACGCACAGCTATGCCGATAACAATGAGAAACAACAGCGGCATCATCACCTTGGAGAACTTCTCAATACCGTTCTGCACGCCCGCACTCACAATGCCGGCCGTTAAACCAAGGAAGATGGTATGACAGATGAGCGGGGCCCCGACAGAGGTAGAGAAGTTAGAGAACATCGTTTTCAGGGCCGCCTGATCTCCGGTATTGAAGTCGAAACAGACAGCCTTGAAAAGGTATTCCAGGCCCCAGCCGCCCACAACGGAGTAGAACGACAGGATGAGGATACAGCATATCACGCCCAACACACCTACAATGCCCCAGTGGGTACCGGGAGCCAGCTTGAGGAAAGCCGCGCGGGCACTGGCCTGGCTGCGTCGGCCGATGATAAACTCGGAGAGCATCACCGGAAGGCCTGCCAGGATGACAAAGCCCAGGTAGATGAGAATGAAGGCGGCACCGCCGTTCTGGCCTACCAGATAAGGGAAGCGCCAGAGGTTACCCAACCCCACGGCTGATCCGGCCAGGGCCACCAGTACTCCGAACGAACTGCCGAACGATTCGCGCTTTGCAGGTTGATTGTTAGTGTTTTTCATATGTGTTGCACTGTTATTGGTGTGGCGAATTTAGCAATAATAACACATAATTAAAAATAAATCCATTCCCGTTTTTATCCCGAGCTCAAATGCACTGTTTTTTCTTGCCGTTCTCAATAATTATCTGTAAATTTGTAGATGGTTAGTCGTGTGTAAAAAATCACAAAACACCATATGGAACAGAAAAAGTTAGATGTAGTGCTCGGACTCCAATGGGGGGACGAGGGCAAAGGTAAGAGATCCTGTGGTGCTGATGATGTGCGGCTCTACTGCTCGGGAACAGATTGAACTCAGTCTGTTCCTTGAAAGAGTATAGGTTCTTTATGACAAATCTTAAAAGCATAGATTA
>JAFRUW010000037.1 GCA_017438675.1 Oscillospiraceae bacterium
AAATGCCCATGAAACTATATGTAAGTACATGGATTTATATAACGGAAAAGTACGAAAATATGGGATTTATTGAGGTTTATGAAGGAATATAGAGATATGAAAAGGCTGTTTATCCAACGATTCCAAGCTTCATATATTATTTCCTCCTGTTGAAAGGTAATTATCACAAAAAATAATTATATTACACATCCTTGGAAAATGCAATTATTCAGTTGCGATTTCCCAGCTTTTCAAGGAGCATTTTATATCCGAGCTCGCCCACGGCGCATTTCACATACTCCGGGTCGGTGAAAAGCCTGGCCTTTATGTTCGTAGAGGACATATCGGCGTATTCGTCGTCAATCTTCAGAAAATGCACCTTGTCAACCAGATCGCTTACGCCGTAGTATTTTGAAAGCTTCACGGCGTAGGACTTGTCCGCCTCATCGTTATAGCCCCGGACAAAAGCGTCGGCGGAGAGAATGAGCTCCTTTATTGCGTCTTTGCCGACGTAAACGCCCACCTTCGCGTCCCTGAATATGCTGCGGGCGATCTGAAGGCGCTCCTCCGGTGTGAATACGCCGGAGCCTTTAAGGTCATTAATGCATACACAGACCTCAATGGGTTCGCCGAAGTGCCTTTTGGCGTTTAAGTATGTGTTGTAATGCCCCATATGGGCGGGATCAAAGCTCCCGAGATAAAGGATGCGCAAAACGATGGCCTCCCGTCTGTAATTGTTTTTCACATTATAACACGTTTTGCGCGTTATGACTATATATTGAAGCCCGATCCGGGCACAAAAAACCTCCGGCGGGATGATCCTTACCGGAGGTGCAAAAAGGTGAAATGATTATGCTGTTACGCAGCCGTTGGGTTGTAGATGACCAGTGACCAGTCGGATTCTGAACCGGAGTTGTAATCCGGGGTGTAGCCCAGGCTGTCAAGGTATGCCAGAAGGTAAGAACGGACCTCGATGGTATATCTGCCGTCGCCCACGTCTTTCTGAGTGTAGTTCTCAAGAAGCTCGGGAAGCTCGCCGTCGATGTTGACGGAGGCCATATAATCATATTTGTTGGGAATATAGCTTCCGCTGCACCCGGAGTTCTCCACTGTTTCCGTGTTGACGGACGTTCTTGCGGAATTGAGATACGTAAGAGCGGGCACTGAGAACAGAATGATCGCGAAGCTCGCAGCCACTGCCACCTATCGCATGACTCTTTTACGGAGGCTGTTTTTCTTCCGTGCGGCTGCGGCGCGGATCTTCAGCATGGAGCCGGATAACAGTTCACCGGGAGGTTCGACAGATTCCTCTTCAAATGCCATTTTATAAATACTGAGGAGAGCACGGCAGCCCTCACAATTTTCAAGATGGAAATCGAGTTCACGCTGATCATTTTCGGACAGCTCACCGTCTATAAGACAGCTAATCATTTCGTGGTATTTTGTACAATCAGCCATTGACGATTCCTCCCTTCTGATTGTTATGACGCTTGGGCGGAGAAAAAGTTCCGTTTTTTATGAGAATTTTTGCCAAATTTTTTCTGGCGCGGCTGAGCCGCGACTTTACGGTGCCTACGCTTATGTTCAGTGAGTCCGCAATGTCCTCATAGGCCATATCGGAGAACTCTCGCATTACGATTATCTTCCGCTGATCCTCAGGCAGTTCACTGATTGCCGCCTGAACCTCACGCTGTGTCTCCTTCCGCTCCAGCTCCTTCTCCGGAAGCGGACGGTCATCGGTGAGCTCCAGCTCCACGGCGGCGTTGTCATCGTCGGTGACGGTGAGGGACACGTTCATTGAGGCTTTGTTCTTCCGCGTGGCGTCGATACAGGCGTTGTAAGCCAGCCGGTACAGCCATACGGAAAAACGGCTGTCGCCCCGGAAATTACTGAGGTTCGTATATGCCTTTAAGAACACATCCTGGGAAACATCCAGGGCGTCCGATTCGTTTTTTGTTATTTTAAGCGCCAGATTATAGACGCTTTTCTGATTCTCCACAACAAGGTCTTCAAAGGCGTTGACGTCGCCGGCAAGCACCTTCCTCACTATGACCATTTCTTCTTCCCGGGTCAATCTATCACCCCGATTACTTTAAATTCAGTCTGATATCCTCCGCAACGGCGCGGATATCCTTTAAACTCTCCGCCCTGTTTATCTCTCCCCTGTAAAAGCCGGAGAAGGGAACGCCTTTAAGATACCAGCAGAGATACTTTCTCGCCTCAAGGCAGGCGATCCGCTCGCCCTTGACCTGTACCGTAAGCTCAAGCTGACGGAGAGCCGTGCCCAGCTTCTCCTCAAGGGGCGGTATGGGAGGTATTTCCCCGCCGGTGAGCAATGCTTTTATCTGGCTGAAGATCCAGGGATTGCCGAAAGCACCTCTTCCCACCATGACCGTGTCTGCGCCGGTGGTTTCCAGAAGGCGCTTCGCGTCCTCCCATGTAAATACGTCGCCGTTTGCGATGACGGGGATCGTCACAGCCTCTTTTACTCTGCGGATTATATTCCAGTCGGCGACTCCGGAGTACATCTGGGTCCTTGTCCTGCCGTGAACGGCGATGCAGTCCGCCCCGGCGGATTCCACGGCCTTTCCGAACTCCACGGCGTTGACGCTGCCCATATCCCAGCCCTTGCGGAACTTCACCGTAACGGGGCAGGGGACGGCTTTTTTCACGGCCTCCACGATGGATGCCGCCTTGTCCGGGTCCCGCATCAGTGCGCTGCCGTCTCCGCTTTTGACAATCTTCCCCACGGGGCAGCCCATGTTGATATCGATCATATCCGCGCCGGAGATCTCCAGCGCCAAGGCCGCGCCCTCGGCCATAGATACCGGGTCGCTCCCGAATATCTGCGCCGCCGCCGGATGCTCGTTTTCACCGAGCATCAGCAGTGAGGCTGTCTTTTTGTCGTGATAGCAAAGGGCCTTTGCGCTGACCATCTCGGTGCAGGTGAGCGCAGCGCCCATTTCCCTGCATATAACCCGGAAGGGAAGATCGGTGACCCCCGCCATGGGGCCCAGAGCCGCGCCGGCGGGTATATGTATGTTTCCTATATCCAAAAAGTATCTCCTGTTTATTTTAGACTTTCGAGGGAACATAAAAGTTCCGCCTTTTTTACATCTATTTTACGCAACACGGGTGGGTTTGTCAATGAAAGACCGATTATTAATACGTGATGCATGTTCATTGAGTTATAAACTATGTTTGATAATGTATTCTCCAGAACCTGATTTGACAAAAATACACAAAAGATTCAGTTAAATGCACGAAATAGAATTAGGCATGTTGACATGTTTTTAGCAGAGGAGTATAATAAAATCGTCGCTTTGGGATATGTGCGGCCCGAAACGGCGGAAAATCCGACTGAGAGGTATTATTTAAGAATCTGATAATACTTCAGTCCGAAAAAGAAGGTAAAGAGTGAAGAAAGGAGCAATTTTATGAAAGCAAAAAGATTACTGGCGTTAGTTCTTGCATTTATCATGGTTTTCGGCTTCTGCGGCATGGCATTTGCCGAGGAAGCGGCGGCATCGGGGGAGTATAAGTATGTTTCTTCCGTAACACCGGGTAAGGAATATATCATTGTTTCCAACGGCCACGCTGTTCAGAAAAAGGACGGCGCTGTCACAGATGTTGCCGTTACGGTAAGCGGTGATACAGTTACACTTAACAGCGGAACAGATGCTTCCTCCGTTCTTTGGACATTCACTGAAGCAGGCTCTGATTACACAACCTACGGTCAGTATTTCGTAAAGAACGGCGATGATTACCTGGCTCGCACAACAGGTACGGAATACTATCTGGTAACCCGTACAGATCAGCACAGATACGGCGCATGGAGCTATTACAACAATGGCACAGCGTTCAGACAGTACAGCAATGCCTCTTATACATTCTATACCTATGCTGACGCATCCGGTAAGTTTGTAGTTGTAAACTCTCCGTCCAGCGTACCTGAAACGCCTGTTAAGCTCTACGAAAAGGTTGGCGGAACAAATCCTGAGCCGCCTGTTCCCGAAACAGGCACATACAGCATTACAGTCGAAGACATCAGCAAAACTGTCGCAAGCGGCGATACAGCTGCTCTGACATATACTGTCACCTATACTCCTGTCGACGGTACAGCTCAGACCGTTACAGATCTTGGCGGCACCGCAGCTTATGAGATCGTTTCCGGTAATGCCATCGGCAGATTTGTAAATGACAGCTTCGTATTCAACGGAACAGCAGGCACAGCTACAGTTAAGGTAAGCTACACATGGACTGCTGACGGCGCCGCAAAGACAATCACCGGTACCTTCAGCATCACAGCAGAGGCATCAGAGATTAATCCCAACCCATCCGGTGAAGTTGTTGTTATCGCAGGTTCCGACTTCCAGGCTGTAGACGGCGACGAGGCAAGCTCGGCCATCGTCAGCGGCATTCTGGAGCAGATCAAGAAGGATCATCCCACAGCCAACGGCTTCATTTTCTGCGGCGACTATGACAAGCATCTTTTCACAAGGAACGTGGAAGTCAGCCTTAATGCACTCAAGAGCACAGTTGAGGGCTTCTTCGGCGAGAAACTGGACGAGGTTTACGTTCAGGGCAACCATGACAATGTAAAGCAGGGTACCAGCGGTCTGTCGGGCCCCGGCGCACACGATACCGAGAATTACGGTGTATTTGTTATCGACGAGGACGATTATCAGTGGGGTTACTTTATAAGAGAGAACCGCATCAAGCAGACAGCGGCAAATCTGAAAGAGTACCTTGATGAAAAGGTTGAGGAAGGTTACAAAAAGCCCATCTTTATTCCTTCCCACGTAGGCCTGCAGTTTACGACCCGTACCCGCAACGACGGTGACGGCAGATACGCAAGGTATATCTATGAGGTTATCGATGCTGCCGCAAAGAAGGGCCTGAACATCATCTTCATGTATGGCCACGACCATTCTCAGGGCTTTGACAACTACATGGGCGGCGCCGCCGTATATCTCCCGGTGGGCGATACCCTCAATGTTGCAAAGACAGGCAGCAGAACGGAATACATTCCTGAAACCCTCAGCTTCACATATATGAATGCAGGCTTTACAGGCTACTATGCCGACTGGGAGCCCGAGACTGATCCCGATCTTGAAAACAGCGGCGTTGACAAGACAACCTCCATGACTGTATTCACCATCAACGGCAATTCCGTTACAGTTGAGCGTTACAATGCAGAAGGACGCCACAACCTGAAGTCCGCCGGCGTACACACTCTTAAGCACGCCGCCAGGGAAGAAGAGCTCGGACTGCAGCTCTTCACCCAGGTTTACACAAGCCCCCAGACCATCGCTCTGAACCACGTTGTGGCAGACACCGTTACAGTTGACGCAGCGGTTAACAAGAATCCCGAAGTTGCCGTAAAGTACGACGGAAACGATGAGCTTACAACAGTAAGACTCTATATCAAATCCGCACTGCCCATCGCCAATATCGAGTCCGTGAACGACTTCGAGTACAATTCGGCAGACGGCAGGATCATCGTATACAAGGCCGACGGCACCGCAATCGACAATAACCTGTTTACCATAAAGTATCAGATCGAAGGGCTTCCCTCCGACGGCGTATATCCCGTTGATCTTACGATCATCCAGGCCACCGTTGATGAGCAGTTCGCGCCTGTGGGAGCAATCGACGGCGCCATCATCCTTGACAACACCTACGCAAAGGGTGATGTGACACTGGACGGTGAAATAAACAACGCAGATCTTATCATGATCGCCCGTTACCTCGTCCAGCTTGTGGAATTCAACGCCAAGCAGAAGGAAGCGGCGGATTACAATGATGACGAGGTCATCGACAACGTTGACCTGGTCCTCATCGCAAGAGCTCTTGTAGCTCCTGCCGAACCCGCTGCACTGGCATAATACACGCACCGAACCGAATACCGCACATATCACGCGGCGCCGGCGAAAGCAGGCGCCGCGTCAGCTTGTCAAAAAAGTTCCGAAGGGACTATTTTGACAAGCTTAGGCTGGGTATTCGCTTGCGCGAATACTCATTTTTGACCCTCTG
>JAFRUW010000038.1 GCA_017438675.1 Oscillospiraceae bacterium
GGTAAAAGTTCCGCGATCCGCGCCGTCCGTTTAAATCAGTGTAAATGAGGTTATTTCCTGTTATTGCATTACAGACCTTTTCCTGTAACGTATAACAGCGATAATTCCCAAGAGACCCACGGTCATAAGGGTGATCCAAAGGGAAAGCTCCCTCCAGTCGCCAGTTTTGGGGGAATTGGATTTGCCCGAACCGTCCGGGCTGCCCGAATTATCGGACGAACTTTTTGCGGATACGGTCAAGGTCAGTTCCGCCTTTCCGTCATCGAACTCTATCGTTATCGTATGGTTTCCGACGGTGAGCTTTTCAAGCGTATCGGCTTTTATTGTAACGGTCCCGCTCCCTGATTTCACTGTGACGTCAGTGACTTTTCCGTCTATCAGGGTCCTTTTGTAATGCCCGGACCAGTCATCGTCATTATCACCGCGCTTAATCGTGATAGTATAGTCCTTGCCGCTGCCCTTCGTCCATCTTCCGCCCGCGCCGTCAGCTGCGGTATAGGAAGCCTCTGCCGGATTTTCAGGATCGGTATTGCCGCCGGGATTACCGGATCGCTTTTCGGCGGGATTCAGCAGATAGACCGTTTCGTTGGACTGCTGATTGCCGTTCCTGTCCACCAGGGACACGTAAGCGCCGACCAGACCGTCTTTGAGACCGTCTTCCCAGATGCTGTCCATGTCGATGTCGAAACGGTAAACCCGGCCAGTCAGTTCTGTATCATCGGGGCTGAATCTTAAGAGCCTGTCTTCAGTGGGAAGCCTGAACTTCAGCTCACGGCCTGCTTTCTCTCCGTAGTCAAGGACCACCTTGACCGCAGGCATCTCTTTGCCGACAAATGTGTTGTTTATGATAGAGGTACTTATATAGTGCTTTCCTCCGATGAGCGAGTTGTTTGCGGTAAGAGTTGTATTGTCTGCTTCCATCTTCACGGAGTTTACCACATCGTCAAGGCTGCCGTTATACTTATAGCTGCCGCCTATATCCACGACGATTTCATGCTCCTCGTTGACGCTCCAGTCCGGATTGGGTCTTACACAGATCTTGTCAACACGGAAGTCGCCGGTATACAGGTCATCCCCGGTATAGAACGTCTGACCCACGTCTTGGCCGTTTATGACCTGCATGAGCGTTGTGTTGTTTTCGTCATATACAGTGTATGGGATGGGGTTTTCTCTGCCGTAGCCGTAGTTTCTGACAGTAACGTTCATCTCAATATAGGGCTGTCCCTGAATCACGCGGTAATCCGGGATCTTTACATCTGTAACGAGCAGGCCTTTGTCGGCGTTCTGCTTCCACAGCCTGATATTGCAGGCGTAGCGGGAAGTATCTGATGCCGGAGTACTGTATGCGATTGACAGGCCGCTTGCTTTGCAGTCGTCGGGATTGTATGCCGCGGTAAAGCAGTTTATATGATCGCCTTTGGCAAATTTCAGGTCGAGGGGGCCGTGAAGCGTGCAGGTCATTTCTCCCGTGGACCAGTTTTTGTCTGTGGTGACAGTATATATTTTGGCGATATTGCTCCCCTTTTCAGAGGTGCCTTCCTCAACGTTCACATCATAGTCGCCTACCACACCGATGAGATATACTGCAGACTGATTGTTGTTTGTAATCATGGTATAGCGGTTGTCAACGGAAACGATGCCGGAACCGTTTTTAACCTTTTCGACAGACCATTCATAATCAGCGGGGTCGCTGCCCTTTGCCTTCTTGTTCATCCAGTAAACGCTGCCGCCGGCGACGAAGTAGCTGCATCCGTTAAGATACTGCCAGTTGGTGACAATGGAGTTGTAATTGACTCTGCCTTCCTTGACACTCGCCGGATCGACAATGCCCTCTATATCAAAGCGGAAATTGCTTCTGAGGGTTTCTTCGTAATAACCGTTGGCGCCGTAGCCGTTGAGCACGAGATATTTATCCGAAGACCTGTATGTATCAACAGTCCAGTAGCTGGGTTCATTGGGGGCGATTGCACCCGTGGAATAGATTTTATTGGATCCGAGGTTCCTGAAAGAGCGCTTGGCTGCGTTCCCTTTCTCTCCCCAGGAGAGATAATAACTGGTATATGCGGGAATCACTCCCATCAGCTGTTTGATTCCGGATACGCCGGTTCCGTTATCCTCCTTAAGAGCTGTTGCCGCATATGCAACGGAGCAGTAATCCTCACGTCCTGCCGGCATTGGCGCGCTGTACAGATAACGGCCCCTGTCCGAAGGATCGCTTGCTATCACGGAGCTTGTGGTATATGTCTCGTCGAGATCGACTACTATGGCGCATACGTCGGTGCTGCGGATCCTTGCTTCCTCGTCCTTCGCCTTATCATCAACCAGTATTGCTCCTATATAGACTTTATTGTTGTTTTTCGGATCGTCCCAGTCTGTCTTATTGGGAACTACAACGAATTCTGAAACCGATCTGGTCTCCCCTTCCGGGAGAGCAACCCTGTAAATGCCGGAAGAGATATTACCGTTATCCCTGTTCTGGCGCTGATAATATATATCTGTCCTTTCCCCGTTGGACGCGATACGGAAAAGGGCGGTGTAATCTCTGGTCGCGGCAAACTGTATCTGGGTGTCGGGATACACACTTGTATCCACGGAAACGATGTCGGGATTTCCCTGAAGCTGACCGTCCGTGTTCTGAAGGATAAACATCCGGTCCCTGGGCTTTTCACCGGAGTATACCTGGGGGACATAATTCTCCGCGCATTCGGCAAAGCTGATCTCCTTAAACTCCATTTCCTCCATCGCTTCGGCCAGCATCTTATCGTATTCGCCGCGGCTGTCCGCAAGCCGTTTTGCTCCGTTAAGGCAGTCCAGATTAATTGTTCCGCTGTAGAACAGCAGGTAATACTCGATACGAAGGCCGTACAGAACGTCGATGAAGCTGTGGGGATCTCCG
The DNA here is from genome assembly GCA_017438675.1 of Oscillospiraceae bacterium. Lineage (GTDB taxonomy): Bacteria > Bacillota > Clostridia > Oscillospirales > Oscillospiraceae > SIG495. The sequence continues at coordinate 2,897 of JAFRUW010000038.1, forward strand.
AACTCATCTCTTCCCTTTCCGATCACAGTCGCTATATCGAAGTCCACATACCCTGTAGCACTGGCGCCCAATACGCCCTTAACGCCGACGCCTCCGAAAACAGATAATCCCACAATGATTTCAATTCTGGAATTTACATCCACACCGTCGTCTGTGGAATATCTCCATTCCTTATCCTGATCGTGACCTGTGGGCGGCTGATCCATGCCGAAGTTCACATTGACAGCCGTGTTGATTTTGAGGTGACCCTCAAAGCCTATATAGACCGGAACAACAACCGGGCCCGCGGGAATGAGGAAGTACTCTGTTATTCCCGCCGTAATGCCTCCGCTGAACATGATTCCGCCGCATCCGTAATTGTCGTTGGTTTCCTTATTGTAGCATGAGCGCATGAAAAGCGAGAAGCTCATCGAAAAGTCATAGTTAAAGTTGCTGACACACTTGATTTTCCTCTTGGATTCAAGGATCTTATCGCCTTTCTTGACCTTTTCGGTGTTTTCCCAAAAGCTTCTCTGGAATATTTCCAGCGGATCATTTATGTTTTCAGTGTTCTTGGGGTTCCATGATTTCTGAAACAGGGAGCTGAATTTGTACTGAGTATTGGGATCGAGCTGGGTTATATCATAAGAAGCCATCAGGACC
>JAFRUW010000039.1 GCA_017438675.1 Oscillospiraceae bacterium
CGGTCCGTGTTCCCCTCGGCGGGACTGCAGTGAGCTCGTAGTCGATTGAGCAGTCCGCGCCCCGGTCATGGAGCAGCTCGGCAAGGGCGTCGCACCGTCTTCTGTCGCTGCAGGCGAGGATAACGGAATAACCCGCACGGACAAGGTCGTCGCTGTCGGAGACAGCGGCGTCCAGATTGCCGCCGTAGGAGGGGAGCTGTTTGGCGGTCATTGAGGTCAGCGCCTTGGGGGTCAGCGGATAGGCAGACACGGTGAAGCTGTCCATCATGACCGTGGGGAAATCCTCTGTCTGGGACAGAAAATCCTCAAATTCAGCGGAAAACCGGCATAAACTGCCCTCAAGAATACCCTTTTCCTGAAGAGCCGCCACATCTTCGGAGAGCTGCCACAGGTAGTTTTTCGCCCGTTCCTTCAGGCGGTTCGGTTCACATAACACCACAAGCGCGTCGGGCGGGAAGTAATCTGCGGCAGAGGCGAAGGGGTAGATAAGGTCGATGTATCTGTCCGCGGCGGGGAAAACACGACCGTCCTTAACGCGGGCAATGTCCTTGTTCAGTGTCTCCATGAGGTCGTTGTTCGCCGTTTTTCGCCGTGAAACCCTGGCGAGGAGCTTTTTCAGGTCCTCGGCGAGGTCCGGCGCGGCGGAGACAAGGGTCTCGGCGGTGGGCAGAATCTCAGCTTCCGTGACGTTTTCCGTCCTTCGCTGGGTTGAAACGTCGAAAAACCCCATGGAATCCAGCTCGTCGCCGAAAAACTCACATCGAATAGGCTCGCTGTGGGCCGGGGAAAAGAAATCAAGGATGCCGCCCCTGAGGGAGAACTGACCGGCGCCCTCCACCTGCATGCAACGGCGGTAGCCGCCGAGAACAAGCCGCCGCGCGATGTCCGATAGGTCGTACTCCTCGCCCATCCTGAGGGTGAAGGCGGCGCCCTCCATGATCTCCGGAGGCATTGTGCGGCACAGTATGCCGTCAATAACAGCCGCCGCGGTGCGTATTCTGCCGGTTCGGAGGTTGTTCAGGGTTCGTATTCGGCTGTGCTCCCCGGCGCGGGAGACGCTTTCGGCATTGTAGAAGGTGAATTCCCTGCCGAAGAGCAGTCCCGACGGGCTGTCGGTGAGGATTGCCATGTCCTCCGCCATGCGCTTCGCCTCGTTTTCGTCGGCGCACACGGCGATCACCGGCCTGTCGGTTACGGCGGAAAGGGCAGCCGCCGTCAGTGACCGGTGAACCGCACTGACTCCGCTGAGGACAGCCGGGCTTTTGCCGCTCTCTATTGCGTTACATAATCTGGCAAATTCCGGTTCATTTAACAGTTCTTCAAGGATTTTTCGCATTATTCTGACCTGCGCTTTACATAATCTCTGTCAAGGGCGATGTTTTCGCCCACGGGGCAATGTCCCCGACAACAATGTACCGGGGATGTTTTTGAATATTATAGATCATTGATGAGTCAATATCAAATTAAGAATTAAAAATGGAAAGTGAAAAAATTTGGCATTATTACCCTGCTTTTCATTCTTCATTTTTAATTTCTCATTATCAAAGCGGTTCCTTCTGTATCTTCGCGAACCGTCTCGGGTAGGCTTTCGGTGTGGGGGATTCTTTTCTTATTATAACACATCTGCGTGTGATTTCTGTCCCAAAAAGGGGATAATCGTCGATTTTTTCAACGGTGCAGCCATGTTTTTTGATGGCGTTCCTTGCCTCCGCGATCTCTTCATCGGAATCCGTGCTCTTCATGGCAAGCATGGCGCCGCCCACCTTCACAAAGGGCAGGCAGAGCTCCGCCAGTATGTTCAGACCTGCAACGGCCCGGCTCACGGCAAAATCGTACCTCTCCCGGTATCCGGGGTCGGCGCCGTATTCCTCGGCCCGGCCGTGGATGGCCTCAACCTCCGCGCCGACGGCTTTAGCGGCCTCGGTCATGAAATCCACCCTTTTCCGCTGAGCGTCAAGGAGAGTCAGGTCCATATCGGGGCAGGCGATCTTAAGGGGTATGCCGGGAAAACCGGCGCCGCTGCCGATGTCGATAACGGATTTGCCTCTAAGGTCCGCGATACCGAGAAGGGCAAGGCTGTCTGCAAAGTGCAGCACCGCCACATCTGCCTCGCCTGAAATGGCAGTAAGGTTCATCACCTTATTCCTTTCCTCCAGAAGCTCATAATATGCGCGGAAGCTCCGGAGCATGTCTTCATTGAGGTTCATTCCTGCGTTTTCGGCGAAAAAGTTCAGTTTTTCCTCTAAAACACCCATAATTGCACCTTTTCCGTTAATAATCGGCGTTGCCTCCTGCAAGGGAGGCAACGCCGGATATGTATTTTCCGATTATTTCTTTGCCAGCAGATCCCTGATCTCGGTGAGGAGTTTTTCCTCGGCGGAGGGCTCGGGAGGAGCAGCGGGAGCTTCCTCTTCCTTCTTCTTCAGAGCGTTGAAAGCCTTGATGATGGAGAAGAGAACGAGAGCGATGATGAGGAAGTTGATGATTGCGTTCAGGAACGCGCCTATGCCGATGGCGATGGGCTCGCCGCCGTAGATGAAGTTGGGTACGTTGATGACCCACTTGCTGAGGTCAAGGCCGCCGATAAAGATACCGATGAAGGGCATGATGATGTGTTCGACCAGCGCGTTAGTGATGGCGCCGAAAGCGCCGCCGATGATCACGCCTATTGCAAGATCAAGGACGTTGCCTCTTGCAATAAAGTCTTTGAATTCTGCTATGAACTTTTTCATTTTCTGTTTTTCCTCCTTGTTCTGTTGTTTTATAAGCTTGTTCCGTACAGATACCCGGCAAAGCGTCACACGTCAAAATATTCGCAAAACGGCGACTTATTGCAGATATTCGGTATCTTTACTGCAAAAAAGTTATGATTTTGCAAATTGATGACCGTGGTGCGCCCTCGTTATCTCCGCGTCACTTGCTTATTACTTCTATCCCACCGAGATACTTTCTAAGTACCTCAGGTACGACGACACTGCCATCCTTCTGCTGGTTCTGCTCCACAAGAGCGGGAAGGATACGGCTGGTTGCAAGCCCCGAGCCGTTAAGGGTATGGACGAATTCGGTTTTGCCGGTTTCCTGACGGCGGAAACGCATATTTCCCCGGCGGGCCTGATAATCCCTGGCGTTGGAAACGCTGGAAACCTCTTTATAACCGTCCATGGAGGGGATCTGGATCTCCACATCGTAGGTTCTGGCCATGGAAGCGGAGCAGTCGCCTGCCGCCAGCTTCACGGTGCGGAAGTGGAAGCCAAGTCCGCTGACCAATCTTTCAGCCTTACCGACAAGCTCCTCAAAAGCGGCGTCGGAATCCTCGGGCTTTGTGTACTGAACCATCTCCACCTTGTTGAACTGGTGGCCTCTTACCATGCCGCGCTCGTCAGCCCTGTAAGAGCCCGCCTCTCTGCGGAAACAGGGTGTGTAAGAGATGTACTTGCGGGGGAGGTCGGATTCACTGAGAACCTCGTCCCTGTGGAGGGAAACCAGGGCGGTTTCCGCTGTGGGGAGCATGAAACGCCTCTGAGCGTCCTCGGCGGTGTCCAGCCAGTACACGTCGTCCTTGAATTTCGGGAACTGACCGGCGGTGAGGCCGCACTCATAGCCCAGCATGTGGGGTACAAGCACCAGCTCGTAGCCGTCGGCGAGATGGGTGTCTATAAAATAGTTGAGAAGCGCCCACTCAAGCCGCGCGCCCATGCCGCGGTAGATCCAGAATCCGTTGCCGGAGAGCTTTGCGCCCCGGGGATAATCGATAAGACCAAGGTCGGTGCACAGATCAACGTGGTTTTTCGGCTCGAAATCGAACTTGTGGGGTTCGCCGAAGTACCGGATAGGCACGTTGTTCTCCTTGCCGCCGCCCAGAAGATCCTCGTCGGGCAGGTTGGGGAGCCCGAGCATCAGCTCGTTGTACTCGCTTTCCACCTCTCTGAGCTTCACATCGTCGGCCTTGAGGGCGTCCTTCAGCTCGTTCATCCTTGCAAACACCTCTGTGGTGTCCTCGCCGGACTTTTTCATCATGGGTATCTGCTTGGAGAGCTTCTTCTGCTCTGCGCGGCAGTTCTCTGTCTTGAAGATCATATCACGGCGCAGTGTGTCCAGCTCCAGTATCCTGTCGACGGATGCGCTGCAGTCGATCTCTCTCTTCAAATACCTGGCTTTGATTTCCTCGGGATTTTCTCTGATAAGCTTAATATCGATCATTTTATTACTTCTCCTAACTTGCTTTACAAAACGCGTGCGCGTCGGACAGCGGCGATAAGGTACGCTATCTGTTCAGAAATTGGCACAGCGCTTCAAAATCATCTTCACCGTAGTATTCAATCTCAATTTTGCCCCGTTTTTTGCCCTTGACTATGGTAACCTTCCTGCCCAGGGAGGAGGTGAGGCTTTTTTCCACCTCGGCGTAATAGTCGATTTCCGGAACTTCCGGAAGGGGTTTAGGCGGTTTTTGCAGTCTTTTTATGAAATTCTGCGCCTCACGCACAGTCATTTCCCTGTTTACGATCTCGTGGGCGGCGTAGCTGCGAACCTCATCCCCATCCAGCTCCAGAACGGTGCGGGCGAGGCTTAATGACAGCTTCCCGTCCTCTATCAGCTTCATCACATCCTCCGGAAGCTTCAGAAGACGGAGCAGATTTGCCACTACGGGTCGGCTTTTGCCCACTCGGGCGGCGGTCTCCTCCTGAGTGAGACCGTACTCTCTCATGAGAGTGTCGTAGCCGCGGGCTTCTTCCATGGGGTTCAGGTCCTCACGCTGGAGGTTTTCCACCAGTGCAAGCTCCATTGCCGTTTTATCGTCGGCGTCAATGACCTTTACGGGGACGGTATCAAGTCCCGCTTCCCTTGCGGCGCGCCACCGGCGCTCACCCGCGACTATCTGATAATAACCGTCGCTCAAAGGCCGTACCGTAAGGGGCTGGATTATGCCGTGCTCACGAATGGAGCCCACCAGCTCTTCCATTGCCACCTCGTCGAAGCGTTTCCTCGGCTGATTCAGTCTGGGTTCAACTTTTATAAGGGGCAGAGAGGTTATTTCCTTGCTTTCCTCTTCCAGAGGCTCAAAAACCTCGTCCCCGAACATGGCGCCCAGCCCTTTTCCCAAGCCTCTTGCCATTTATCGACCTCCATTCCTTTTTACAAGCTCAGCCGCCAGCTCTCTGTAGGCCCTGGCGCCTTTTGAGGAGCTGTCGTAGGCCAGTACCGGCTTCCCGTAACTGGGCGATTCGCTGAGCCGCACGTTCCGCGGTATCACCACGGCGTACACCTTGTCCTTAAAATACCGTTTTACCTCCTCCGCCACCTGCATGGAGAGGTTTGTCCGCCCGTCGTACATGGTCATGAGCACGCCCTCCACGTCAAGACGGGGATTCAGGCGCCGTCTCACCAGTTTTATGGTGTTTACAAGGTCGCTGAGGCCCTCGAGGGCGAAGTATTCGCACTGAACCGGGATCAAAACCGTGTCTGCGGCGCAAAGGGAGTTCAGCGTCAGCATTTCCAAAGACGGCGGACAGTCGATAAGTATGTAATCGTAGTCGTTTTTCAGCTTTCCCAGGGCATTTTTCAGGACATGCTCCCGGTTTTCCATGCCGATGAGCTCGATTCCCGCACCGGAAAGCTCCTTGTTTGACGGGATCAGGTCTCCGTAAGGTGTTTTGATGACCGCTTCCAGGGGTTCGGCCCTGCCGATCAGGAGATCGTAGACGCTGACCGGCGCCTCACGCTTGTCCGTACCCATGGCGCTTGTGGCGTTCCCCTGGGGATCCGTGTCGCACAAAAGCACCCGTTTCCCCGCCTCATTCAGGGCGGCGCACAGGTTTACACAGGTGGTCGTCTTTCCGACGCCGCCTTTTTGATTTGCGATTGCTATGATCTTGCCCATAAAACGCCCTTTCACTGTGGCCCCGCAGTGTTTTCGGGGCTTGTCCGTTTTTACTCTGCTATTGTACCACATTGTTTTCAGTTTTAAAAGTATAAATTGGATTTTTTTGCGGGCAAGTATATATTTTGTTTCACGTGAAACAACGGGGCAGATTCCCGGCGCCGCCCTTGAGTGTTTCACGTGAAACAAGAGCGAATGACAAGCGGTTTTTCCTTTGCCGGTTACTGCGGGCTATACATTATATAATATATCTAACTCAGGAACATATTTATATCGTCCACCGTCAGCCCGTCGTGGAGGGCAAGGTTTATGCTGTAACCCACCAGCTTTGCAATGTCGCCCACCTTGGCGTCGATATCCTTGGGAGTGACGATCATGTCCCCGCCGAACTGCCTGTAGTCCTCCGGCGGTAGGTAATTGACTCCGGCCTGCCGTGACAGGTCGGCGGCGAGGGTTCCGGCGTCCACCACTGTGGGGACGCCAACGGCGATGACTCTGACGCCAAGCGCATTCTCATCTATGGCGGCCCGGCTGTTCCCGACGCCGGAGCCGGGGGTGATGCCCGTGTCGGCGATCTGCACTGTGCGGCAGACCCGGGACAGCTTCCGGGAAGCCAAGGCGTCAACGGCGATGACCAGTGATGGCTTCAGTTTTTCCGTAACTGCACGGATAAGCTCAAGGCTTTCCATGCCTGTTGTACCCATGACGCCGGTTTCAAGCACCGCAACGGGGCGGAAGCTGCCGAAGTGCCGGGGGTATTGGGATACAAGGTGATTTGTCACCATGGTTGACCGGGCTGCCCTGGGCCCCACGGCGTCCGGCGTGACGGCGGGATTGCCCAGACCCACCACCAGAACGCGGTCCCCGTCGTTTATGTTCAGCATTTCCCGCAGCTCGCAGGACACAGCCGAAGCGCCCCGGTCAAACGCGTCGTTCTCCCGGTTCATAAGAACGTCAAGCTCCACGGTGACATAGGTGCCTTTTGGTTTACATAACTCCTTTTCGCCGTCTTCGTTCAATATCCTGACGGTGGTGGTCCTGAAGCCCTGAACATCCCTGTCCCGGGCCTCCACGCCCGGAAGCTCCGTAGTCTTGTCGGCGGACTCCTTCCACATTTCCCTGGCCTCCACGGCCAGGTCGGTTCTGATGGTGCTTTTATCCATGTCGTTCTCCTTATATATATTATAATGTATAACAAATGAAAAAATGAAAATGGGAAATACCGCCATCTGCCATTTCCCATTTGCAGCTTACCATTTATACAAATAGTTACGGCATGCCGCCATGCATCACTATATATAGTGGTATTATGCCCAACAGAAATAAAATTATGAAAAAACAAAAAAATCCGAAAAAAACACTTGCAATTCCTGTAAAGAGGTGCTAAAATAATTATCCGCATGGGTGACCGTGACTTTATAGGAGGAGGTGGCTAAGTAAATGCCCAACATTAAATCCGCATCAAAGAGAGTTCTTATCGCAAAGGACAGAAACGCAAGAAACAAGGCTAAGAAGTCCGTTCTTAAGACCAACATCAAGAAGTTCGACGCAGCAGTTGCCGAGGGCAACCGTGATGCAGCCGTGAGCGCCTATAAAGTTGCCGTCAAGACGGTCGACCGGGCAGCAACAAAGGGTCTGATCCATAAGAACAACGCGGCTCACAAAAAGAGCGCGATGACTGTTAAGCTCAACGAGATGGCGTAAGCTGTTATTTTCGGTATTTAGGACGTAACGCAATGTGGTTTGCGGTACGTCCTTTTTACATTCTCCGATGCAAATAATCCGAACAGTTCAGTAAAAGCAGGCGGTCTCCGCCTGCTTTTTCCTTGCCCAAATGAAAAAAGACAGTATACGATCAAGCGTCCGGACAATTGAGGAAATCAAAATATCGTATCAGAAAAAGGAAAACGACTATAAGCAGATGCCGAACAGATAGCGGTTTAAATGCTGAGAAACAGTATTATTTTAACAGTATTCATCATGGTAAAATCGTATTTGGGCAGATAATGAAACGATCATTGTATTTTGGTGTTGACACATCCGTAAAACTATGATAATGTTTTAATAGAAAAATCGTGCCGGAAGATTGGCTTTCGGCGCAATATGCGGCAGACTCGGACATACTGCCGATATAAAGTGTTGCCAAAAATAATTATTGACGCTGCACTGTCATATATGTTAATATACAATAAATAAGTGTGACCAAATAAAATAGTTTTCGTCAAAATGCCTTTTTTATCCGCAGGGAGTGTGCTCATGAAAAAGAAAACCCGGAATTTCATAATCGCGGCGGTCATAATCACCGCAATAATCGCCGGAGCGGTGATAATATGTACCGCAGCGGCAAACCGTCATAATAACAAGGCAGAATATACGGCTCTGGGAGACGAGGAGATCACAAGGGGTCATTACATCTACTTCTGCACCCGTGGTTATGACGAGGCTTACAGCCTGACCGGGATAAGCGACGCTTCCCTCTTCGATGCGAAAATTGACGGCGTAAAGGCCGAAAAATGGATGGAAAACTACGCTGTAAGCCAGGCAAAGCGGTATCTCGCGGCGAACAAAATGTTTGACGACGCGGGACTTGAGCTTACTGAGGAAGACAAACAGGCTTTAGACGACAGGTTTACGGAGGAGTGGTACAACACCGGGCGGATCTCGGTTTACGGCCCCATGGGCGTCGAAGAGGACGTCTACATGGACATTCTGACCACGGAAAAGAAGATCGAAAAGCTCACGGAGTATTACAGGGACGAGCTTGAAGGCCAACTCACGGACAGTGAGATCGAGGACTGCTTCGCGGAGAATTTTGCCTCGGCGGTCTATGTAGCCATGCATTACATAGATACGGAGAGCAAATCCACCCTTGAGGAATATGAGGCGTACTGCGAAGAGGTGAAAAACGGCAGGCCGGCGGCAGAACTGGCGAAGGAGCTCCGGGACAGCGGCAAGGAGTACATCGTGACTTCCATAGACGGCGAGACCGGCAAAACGGACGTGGTTTTCGAGCGGAGCGGTTCGATTTTCCCGCTGAACTTTATTAAGGAGCTGTTTGCCGCGGAAGTGGGCGAAGCCATATTTTACGACGACAGCCCCAACATGATATATGTCATCGCCCAGAAGACGGATTTACTGAAGGACCCCTCCAATCTTGAGGCCCACCGTGACGAGGTTGTTGAAATATTGCTGTCAGATTTGATGGAAAGCAAAATTGAGAGTGAAATAGATACATACAATTTCAGCGTAAATAAGAGCAGCACCGGCAGCATCGACATAAAAGAGCTGTACGGAATGTAAACGGGAGGTGATGGGAAAAAGTATTGAACAGCGGCCCAAAACAGGAAAAATCTTATTTATTAAAGGAGAAAACTGCATGAAGATCAAAAAATCAATCGCGCTTGTAATGGCTGCGGTCATGGTAATGGGTCTCTGCGGCGCCTTCGCAAGCGCGGCGGACGCAAAGTACACAGTGACCGAGCCCAATGACCAGGGCATCATCTACGTCTACAATGAAGGCGGCAAAACCCTGGGCTACAGCAAGGATTCCGGCGTCACCCTTCTGGAAAACGACGGTTTCGCATTCAAGGATCTCAACAAGAACGGCGTTCTTGACACCTATGAGGACTGGCGTCTGGCCGATGACGTAAGGGCTGAGGCTCTTGCAAACATGATGGTCGCCGACGGCAGAACCGGTATCGAGGCGATTTCCGGCCTTATGCTGTACTCCAGCCACACAGCGGTCAGCTCCGAGAACATCGCGGCAGCCACAAACACCGCCCTGACCAAGGAGCATCTCCGTCACGTTCTCGTAACCAACATCGCAAGCCCCGAGGTGGCTGCGAAGTGGTCCAACAACGTTCAGGCCTTTGCCGAGAGCGTTGAGTACGGTATCCCCGCAAACAACAGCTCCGACCCCCGTCACTCCGTAAGCAGCTCCAACGTTGAATATGAGATCGGCTCCACCGGCGCTCTGTCCCAGTGGCCCGCATCCATCGGCCTTGCAGCAACCTTCAACGAAGGTCTCGTTAAGGAAGCCGGCAAGATCGTCTCCAAGGAATACAGAGCTCTCGGTATCACCACCTCCCTGGGTCCCCAGATCGACACCTCCTCCGACCCCCGCTGGACCCGTGTAAACGGCACCTTCGGCGAGGACGAGGCTCTGTCCACAAACCTGACCCGCGCTTATGTTGACGGCTATCAGACAACATACGACGCTGAGGGCAATCCCATCGGCTGGGGCGCTGACAGTATCAACGCCATGGTCAAGCATTGGCCCGGCGGCGGCGCAGGCGAAGGCGGACGCGACGCTCACTACAACTACGGCAAGTTCTCCGTATTCCCGGCCGACAATCTGGCAAGCCACATGGCCGTATTCACCGAAGGCGCCTTCAAGCTTGAGGACGGCACCGGCTCCGCAACGGCGGTTATGCCCTACTACACCATTTCCTACGACCAGGATCCCACCGGCGGCAACGTGGGCAACTCCTACAGCAGATTCTTCATCACCGACCAGCTCCGCGGCAAGTACGACTTCAAGGGCGTCGTCTGCACAGACTGGAACATCGTTTACGACGTATCCAGCCCCTACTCCTTCGGCGGCATGTGCTGGGGCATGGAGAACGTTGACATCACCGACCGTTTCATCAGACTGATCTCCACCGGCGTAGACCAGTTCGGCGGCGTCAACGAAATCGCAAACATCATGTTCGCATACGACAAGTCCGTTGAGGACAACGGCCTCACCGTTACAAACCAGATGTGGGCAAACAGCGGCAAGAGACTTCTCACCAACATCTTCCAGACCGGCCTGTTTGAGAATCCCTATCTTGATCCCGCAAAGACTGCCGAGATCGTCGGCAATTCCGACTTCATGTCTCTCGGTTACGATGCACAGCTGAAGTCTGTCGTCATGCTGAAGAACAGCGGCATCATCTCCGACAAGGGCATCACCGGCAAGGTTTACGCGGCAAACGCAAACAACCTGAACGACAATTCCGCAAAGGCCCTGTTCCAGAGCTACTTCGGCGATAACTACGCAGAATCCGTTGAGGACGCTTCCGCAATGTTCATCGTCATAAACGCTCCCTCCGGCGGCGGCTATGACAGCGGCGACTTCAACCGCGGCGGCAACGGCTATGTGCCCATGACCCTCCAGTACAGCTCCTACACCGCAACCACCGCAAGAGAGCACTCCATCGCCTCCAATCCCAACGTATACTGGGAGCGCTACGGCTACGACGTTGAGAACCGTTCCTACAAGGACAAGACCTATGTGAACAGATCCAACGTAAACGCTCTCAACAACTTCAACAGCCTCATCGAGCAGGCAAAGGCCAAGGAGATCCCCGTGATCGTCTATGTAAGAGCAAGCAACCCCATGGTCTTCTCCGAGATCGAGCCCTCAGCAGATGCTATCCTTGTAGGCTACAATATCACAACTCAGGCGGCTCTCGATATCGCAACCGGCAAGGTCGAGCCCAGCGGCATGCTCCCCATGCAGCAGCCCGCAAACATGGAAGCTGTTGAAGCTCAGTTTGAGGACGCCGGCCACGACATGGAATGCTATGTTGACGCGGCAGGCAACAAGTATGACTTCGGCTTCGGCCTCAACTACAAGGGCGTTATCGGCGTTGACTCCGAGGATGCCCGCTATGAGAAGTACGTCCTCTCCGGTGAGGCGACCGCAACCACCATCAAGGGCGGCTCCACCACCGGCAAGTGCGGCGAAGGCGAAACAGCGACCTTCGACGTGACCTACGACAGCAGGATCGACGCCTCCACAGTCAGAGTCCAGCTCAACACCGACCTCAAGATGCTCAAGGTGACAAGCGACTTCGACATGGAGTACAATCCGGCAAACGGCAAGGTCATCATTTACAGCCCCATTGACGGCATCAAGGACGGCGACGTTCTCTTCACCGTAACATATGACCTCAACGTAAGCCCCTGGCTGCCCAACGGTCAGAAGCTGGTACCCATCAAGCTCCTCCAGGCCACTGATATGGACAATGAGGAGATCAAGGGCATCGGCACACCCGGCGCCATCATCATCGCCAACGAGTATAAGCCCGGCGATGTAAACCTCGACGGCACATTCAACAACATTGACCTTATCCTGATCGCCCGTTACCTGGTCGAACTCGTTGAGTTCAACGATTACCAGAAGCAGGTCGCCGACTACAACAACGACGGCGTGATCTCCAACAAGGATCTTGTCCTCATCGCAAGAGCACTTGTAGAGGCATAAGATTATAAGCACACCGTGTAAGGCGGCATATATAAAGGGCGCGTTAAAAAACGCGCCCTTTAGCATGGTCATTTTCGGTTACAGGTCACAGAGGCGGATAGCGTATCCGTCCTTTTTTGCGGTTTTACCGGGGTTGGATCGGAGCATATCAGGCCCCCTTGTGTAAAGGGGGCTGTCACCACAGGTGACTGGGGGATTGATAATCTGATCGTCGTTTTCTAAACCCTTTTATAATGCCTGCGTGATGTCTTTCATCCTTTGTTTTCCGACCTTTCAATCCCTCCGGCACGGCTCTGCCGCGCCACCTCCCTTTACACAAGGGAGGCTTTTTGCGCCCATTTTTCATTTGCCATTTGCCATTTTTCATTTTTATGCGCGGTTGAACAAAACGGGCGGGCCGTGACGGCCCGCCCTCTTTCGCTTAGAAAATCTGACCCGGAAGCTTCAGCTTCACCTTACTGGGAAAGCCCTTGTCGAATTCCCCGACATCCCCGTCGTCCACATAATAGCCCGCAGGCGTCCGGTAGACCCCTGTGACGGTATCCAGATACCCCGGGATCAGCTCCTTGCAGAGGAAGAAGGTATCGTCCGCGCCCTCCGGCAGATCGTGGTATTTTATGCCGAACGTCCTGGCATAATCGAACCCGCTTTTGCCGTAGAACCCGATGTTCCCCTCGAACAGCACGGCGCCGAAGCCCGTTTCCGCTGCCTTTTCAAGGGAATAATCCAGAAGCGCCTTGCCGTAACCCATGCGTTTGAGCTCCGGCGCGATGCATATTGGCCCCATGGTGAGGACCGGGACCTCACCGCCGCCGTCACGGTCGATGACGGTCCTCATGAACATGTTCTGCCCGATGATTTTCCCGTCCTTTTCCATGACAAAGTCCAGCTCCTTCACAAAGGCCGGGTCGTCCCGCAGCACATGTATCACGTAATGCTCGCTGCAGCCCGGGCGGTAGACGTTCCAGAACGACTCCCTGACGAGGTTTTCCACC
>JAFRUW010000040.1 GCA_017438675.1 Oscillospiraceae bacterium
ATGTTCATATTTTTACCTCTTTTCAAATTGGTGTATTAAATATTATGTAAGAATACCCGCGCAGGTTACAAATAAGAAAGAGCCTCGCAGGGTTTCGCCGCAAGGCGCAAAAACTCAAAAGAAATCTCAGGATTTCTTATGAAGACAAGGATGAAATCATGGCAAGATTTTTCATATCAGCTTCAAATATGTTCGGCGGGATCGCCTATCTCACATCGGCGGAGCGCGACCATATCAAGGTGCTCAGGCTGCGTCAGGGCGAGACCTTCACCGTCTGCGACGGCAGCGGGAACGACTATACCTGCCGACTCGATAAAACCGAGGAGGGCGACCTTTGCGGCAGGATCATAAAGACAGAGCCTTCGGTGGGCGAGCCCACGGTGAATGTGGCCGTGTTCGCCGCCCTTGCCAAGGGCGACAAGAATGAGACCGTCATTCAGAAATGCGTGGAGCTGGGAGCCAGGGAGATAAATATTTTCCCGTCGGCCCGATGCGTCTCCCGTATAAACGGTCAGGCCGCGGCCGCAAAAAAGACCGAAAGATGGCAGAAAATATCTTTGGAGGCTGCGAAGCAGTCCGGCAGGGGCATCATACCCCAGGTGAGGTATATCGAGGACTTCAATATAGCCGTGGCCATGGCCGCAAACGCCGAACTGCCCCTGTTTTTGTACGAAAACGAGGACAAACTGTCCATTCACGACGCGATCATGGACAAAAAGGACGCAAAGTCCATATCGGTGTTCACGGGGCCGGAGGGCGGCTTCGACGAAAGTGAAGTGAAGCTTGCCGTGGAAAAGGGCATGCTTTCCGTGACGCTGGGGCCCAGGATCCTCCGGTGCGAGACAGCGCCGATGTGCGCCGTAACCGCGGCAATGCTCTTAACGGGCAACCTTTAAGCATGAAAACAAGCCTTCGGGCATTAGATATTATGGAGAAAAATCGAAATGAGAAACTATCATAAACCTTCGGAGATTGAAACGGACCTGTTCAGTCAGGGGGCCTTTCATGACTGCCACAAGGTATTCGGGGCTCATCCGGTAAAGAGCGGCACTGAATTTGCCGTCTGGGCGCCGGGAGCAAAGAGCGTCCGTGTAGCGGGCAGCTTCAACGATTGGGACAGGGACGCAGATTTCCTTGAACCTCTCGCCTCAAGCGGAGTGTGGTTCGGGTTCGTCCCGGGTGCCGCCGAGGGAGATATTTACAAGTACGTTATTGAGACCGATACGGGCGAGATACTGTACAAGGCCGATCCCGTGGCGTTTTCCGCCCAGGTGAGACCGGAAACGGCGTCGGTCATCGCAAAGCTCACCGGTTACCGCTGGACGGACAGTCAGTGGATGGAGGAGCGGGCCTTTTCCGATCACTTCAAAAAGCCCCTGAACATCTACGAGGTACAGCTCGGCTCCTGGAAAAAGCCGGACTCCGACAATCCGGAATCCACATATAATTTCAGAGAGCTGGCGGATATGCTGGCGGCATACCTCAGGGAGATGGGCTACACCCACATAGAGCTTATGCCCATTACGGAGCACCCCTTCGACGGGTCCTGGGGTTATCAGACAACGGGCTATTTCGCCCCCAGCAGCAGATACGGCTCACCGAAGGATTTCAAATACTTCGTAAATAAGCTCCACAGAGCCGGTATCGGTGTTATAATGGACTGGGTGCCCGGTCACTTCTGCCGGGACGAACACGGTCTCGGCCGCTTCAACGGCCACATGCTGTATGAGAATTACGATCACCGCGAATGGGGTACATACCGCTTTGATCTTGGGAAGCCGGAAGTAAAAAGCTTCCTCCTGTCCTCGGCAAAATACTGGCTTGAGCAGTATCATGTGGACGGAATCAGGGTTGACGGCGTATCAAGTATGCTTTATCTCAATTTTGGTGTGGAAAATCCGGAAGAAAAGCGATATAATAGATACGGGACAGAGGAAGACCCCGATGCGGTCGAATTCCTCCGCTCCTTCAATAAAATGGTGGGCGAGGAATTCCCCGGCGTGTTCACCGCCGCAGAGGAAACCACCTCCTGGCCAAAGGTCACGTACCCTCCCGACGAGGGGGGCCTGGGCTTCCACTACAAGTGGGACACGGGCTGGATGAGCGATACCCTGCGGTACTGCGGTATCGACTTCCCCTGGAGGCGGGAGAATCACGGCCTCCTGACCTTCTCCATGACCTACGACTTTGACGAGAACTATATCCTGCCCCTGGATCACGATCAGGTGGTTCACGGCAAGCTGTCCCTTATCGGGCGTATGCCCGGGGACTATGCCCAGAAATTCGCGGGGCTCAGGATACTCAACATGTACCAGATGTGCCACCCCGGCGGGAAGCTCAATTTCATGGGCAGCGAGTTCGGGCAGTTCATCGAATGGCGGTACTATGAGGGACTTGAATGGTTCCTTCTGGACTATGACAGTCACCGTCAGATACAGGGATTCGTCAAGGCCATGAACAAAGCCTACCTTTCCGACAAGGCCCTGTGGGGCGACAGTTACTCCCGAAGCGGATTCAGGTGGCTGGATGCGGAGAACGCATCACAGAGCGTTCTGAGCTTTATCCGTTACGCGGGGGACGATTTCAGCGTAGCGGTGCTTAACATGTGCCCCGAGAGTTATCACAGCTACCGTATCGGCGTACCCCGGCCCGGCACTTACAGGGAGCTTATAAACTCCGACGCCGCGGAGTTCGGCGGAAGCGGTATGATAAATGAGAAAACAGTTACGGCGGAGGCAATACCCATGCACGGCTGTGACTGGTCCATAGAGATAAAACTCCCGTCCCTGGGCGGAGTTATTATGAAGCCTGTGGACAGTGAGCGGAAATAAACCCAATTGCTATCCAAATAAGTGAGGAGAAAGAAGTATTTATGTCATTGGATAAGAAAGTTTTCAAAGAAGAGTACAAAGCAAAGCTTATAAGCCTTTACGGCAAGGACGCTGCCGACTGCAGCGCATTCGAACAGTACGAAGCCCTTGTAAAGCTCATCGTAGACAAATCATCAAGCATCAAGTCACAGACAAAGCACCGTTTTAAAGCAAACGACAAGAAGCACGTTTATTACTTTTCCATGGAATTCCTTATCGGCAGACTCCTTGAGAACTATGTGCTGAACATGGGTATCGGAGACGCCGTAAGGGCAGGACTCAAAGAGATGGGAATAGATTTCGATGAGCTCTGCGAGTGCGAAAAGGACCCGGGCCTGGGCAACGGCGGTTTAGGGCGACTTGCCGCCTGCTTCCTTGATTCCCTGGCATTTCTGGACATCAACGCCACCGGTATGGGCATCCGCTTCCAGTACGGCCTGTTCCGTCAGCGCATCACCTCCGGCTGGCAGACCGAGGAGCCCGACGCGTGGCTGGAAAACGGCTGGCCCTGGCAGCTCAGAAGACCTGACGAGGCGGTCATCGTTCCCTACTACGGCGGCAGCCTGAAGATCAAGGCCGTGCCCTATGACGTACCCGTTATCGGCTACGGCGGCGAAACCGTAAACAAGCTCCGCCTCTGGAACGCGCAGCCCCATCAGGAGAGCTTTGACCTTGAAGCCTTCAACCGCGGCGACTATGCCGCCGCCTCCCGCACCTCCAGTGAGGCCCAGGCAATAAGCAACGTCCTCTATCCCGACGACTCCACCCCCGTGGGCAGAGAGCTGAGACTGAAGCAGGAGTACTTCTTCGTTTGCGCCGGCCTTACCTCCATCCTTAGAAGGTACATCAAGCGTTACGGTCAGGACAGATGGAAGGAGTTCCCGGATCACGTAAGCATCCATATTAACGATACCCACCCTGCACTGTGCGTCCCCGAGCTTATGCGTCTCCTTCTTGACGAGGTCCATCTTGAGTGGGACGAGGCGTGGGACATCACCACCCGCGCGATTTCCTACACAAACCACACCATCATGCCGGAGGCTCTGGAAAAGTGGCCCGTTGACGTTTACTGCAACCTGCTGCCCAGAATCTACAGCATCACCGAGGAGATCGACCGCAGATACAAGGACAGCTTTGACCGCACAAGACCCAACTGGTTCGGCGAGCTGGACGCCACCAGCATCATCAAGAACGGAATGATCTACATGGCGAATCTGTCCGTTATCGGCAGCCATTCCGTAAACGGCGTCGCCGCCCTCCATACGGACATCCTGAAGGCCGAAACTCTCAAGGAGTTCTATGCCCTTACACCGGAGAAGTTCAACAACAAGACGAACGGCGTCACCCATAGGCGCTTCCTGGTCCAGGCGAACCCCGGCCTTACGAAGCTCATCAATGAAACCATCGGCGACAAGTGGATCAGAGAGCCGGAAAGACTTGAGGAGCTCATAAAGTTCAAGAGCGACAAGGCGTTTATCGACCAGCTTGCCAAGGTGAAGCTTCAGAACAAGCAGCGCTTTGCGGAATTTGTGGAGCGGACAAACGAGATCGCTCTTGACCCCAACTCCGTATTTGACATTCAGGTAAAGAGGATCCACGCCTACAAGCGTCAGCTTCTCTACACCCTGAAGATACTGAACCTGTACAACACACTGAAGGCGAACCCCAATCTGGACATTCAGCCCCAGACCTTTATCCTTGCCGGCAAGGCGGCGGCAAGCTATCACTACGCCAAGGAGACCATCAAATTCTACTGCTCCGTGGCGGATAAGATCAATTCCGACCCCGACGTGGCTGATAAGATCAAGGTCATCTTCTTAGAGAACTTCAACGTCAGCTCCGCCCAGCTCATCTATCCCGCGGCGGACATCTCCGAGCAGATTTCCACCGCCAGCAAGGAGGCCAGCGGCACCGGCAACATGAAGTTCATGTTCAACGGCGCTGTTACCCTGGGCACCCTGGACGGCGCAAATGTGGAGATCCGGGAGCTGGTGGGCGACGACAACATCTATATCTTCGGTCTCAAGAGCGAAGAGGTCATGAACTACTACGCCAACGGCGGTTACTTCCCTTACGGCGTGGTTCAGGAGGATGAGCGCCTCCTCGTCATGATGGATCAGCTTGTGAACGGCTTCTTCAGCTCCTCCAACTACAACTTCTGGGGCATCCATGACGAGCTTATGAAGCACGGCGACACATTCTTTGTCCTGAAGGATTTCGCCCCCTATGTTGCCGCATGGGAAAAGATGATAAAGGCCCACGAGGACAAGAAGAAGTGGTACGGCATGAGCACCGTGAACATCGCCAAGGCCGGCTATTTCTCCAGCGACAGGACCATCAGGGAGTACGCCGAGGACATCTGGCACGCTTAGTAATAGTTATTAATTATAGATAACAGATAGTTTTTTGGCTTTTTCATTTTTACTACATCTGTTGTTAACGTAATATTTCGTCGCTCATGCCGCAAGGCACCCCATTTCTGTCTCGTCAGAAATGGGGGAAAGAGACGACCAAGAGGGGCGGCTTTTTATGCCGTTTCCCCTTGGAACCCCTTCCCTGAAACGGTAGTCACAGCCACAGAACAGCCATCGGCGAAAACGACAGACAGCATGTCTGATACTGCCTGCGCCTAACTCGCTCAGCAGCTTACTGCGGTGGTAATCAAAATCTGACGGCTCGGTTGTCCTCCAACTTTGACTGCACCGACCAAACTGAGCAGGAGCGTTCAGCGGACGATGGCTGCTGAGACGATCAAGGTTCAGGGATACCGCACCAGCGTATACGTAAGACAAATCCCACGACCGGAGGAAGCCATGTTTTCCACCGGGGGGTTTCCAAAGGGGGAACGCCTTTGGTTTGCTTTGCATACTTTCTCAAATAAGAAAGTATGTGCCCCGCGGCATGAGCGGTGCCGGATCGG
>JAFRUW010000041.1 GCA_017438675.1 Oscillospiraceae bacterium
CATATCCCAGAACCGGCTTCAGCGAAATCCTCAGAGTATCGGTACCCTCGGGCACATTGACTGTAAAGTGATGATACTGGCGGTCACCGATGCGGGTGAAATCGGGGTTCTTCTCCTCAGTGGTGCAGACCATATTGCGCGCCTGATAGTTCACCAGCTCGCCCTTGATACGCGGCTTGCCGTTGCCTTCGATGGCGTAGAGCAGCATCGCCTCCATCATCTGGAGCTTCGGGCCGGTAATCGCACCCTCCGGATGGGGACCGCAGCAGATGACGCGGCCAGTGTTCTCATTCTCCTTCCAGGCCCATACAGCGGCATTTCCATGCATCGACTTGGGCTCGTAATAATAGTTGAAGAGAGCCTCGCAGCCGGGGATCATATCGTTGTAATCCATATAGCATCCGCCGTTGTGATAGACGCTGTCGATGAAACGGTCGCCGTCGAAATCGCGGTACTTGAGCGCGGGGGAATTCTCCGGAACCGTAACGGCCACATAGGTATCCGCCAGACCCGCGTTGGTGCAGATGCTGGGATAGATGCCGATGTACTCGTCGTGGATCCTCTTGTGGGTGCCGGTGGTGGCCACATAGGCGCCGGCGCAGTTGCCCAGATAGCTGCCGCCCGCCTTCACATAGGCGCGGATATTGGCCCTTCCGGGTTCTGTGATGCTGCGGCCGTGCCCTCCGCCGCTGCCGCCGTTGACGAACATCATCTTGAAGCGGGGAGCTCCGTCGGGATAGAGCAGCCAGCCGTTGGTGTCGTTCTCGCTGCCGATGAAGGCGTGGTTCTGCGAGAGGGTATCCATAATGGTGGCCTCCTTGTCCTTGGCGGTACGGAGAATCTCAAGGCTCAGGCCGAGAGCGCGGGTGGAAGGCAGGTCCTTGCGGGACGAAAGGTCGAGGCCGCCGTCCATAAAGACATCTTTATAATAGCCGTCGTTATTCTGGGCTGCAGCGTTGACGCAGGGGAAGAGCATCGCAGCCACGAAAAGGGGGAAGAACAGCTTTTTCATATTATTCGTTGATTATCGTTGCGGTAATGATGTAAGGAACGCCGTTGAGCACCTCCACGCGGCCGGTGTACTGCTCGCCGTATTTGGTCTCGAGGACATCGACCGTGGTGTCGCAGAAGACTGAGATATAGAGGGTTCCAGCCTTGGGAGAGTCGATGTAGAGGCTCTTGCCCGCGCCGTTTTCGACATTGTAGTACTTGGCGTTGTCGTTGAATGCGGGCTCACCGTAAGCGGCATAGAGGAAGAGGTCGAAATCGGCATATCCCTTGGCGGGCTGCAGGTCGATGCGGATCTGCTTGGTGAACTTGGGCACCTCGAAGGTGAAGTGGTGGTACTGCTTGTCGCCGATAGCGGTATATTCCGGCATATTGGCACCGCTGCGGCGGGTCATATTGCGCGCCTCGCCGTTATAGAGCTGGCCTTTCACCTTGGGAGCGCCGTTGCCCTCGAGGGCGTAGCGAATCATTCCGGAGAACATCTGGAGACGGTCGCCGCCAACCATGCGCTCGGGGTGCGAACCGGTCACGACCACGCGGCCGCTGTAGTCATTTGCCTTGTATGCCCACGCATTGACCTCCTTGTGGATGGGGAGCTTGAGCTGTTTGAGGGTGTCGCCGATGAAGCGGCCGAGAACCTCGGTGCCTGCGGGAAGGCTGTCAGTGCACATGAAGCAGCCGCCGTTGTGGCGCACGCTGTCAATCTGCATATCGCCGCCGAAGTCATAGTATTTGAGCAGCGGGGATTTTTTCTCCACGGTGACGCCGGTAGCGGACTTGTTGAGTCCCGTGCTTACGGTATAACCGGGCCAGATGCCGCTGTAATAGGGATTCTGGCTGAATTCGCCCTTGGAGCGGGAATAGGTTCCCTTGCTGGCGAAGAAGGCTCCTGCGCAGGTTCCCACGTAGCTGCCGCCGTTCTCGACGAATTTGCGCACGTTGGCGAGGCCCTCGGGGGTCACCAGCTTGCCGTGAGAGGTGGACTTGCCGCCGTTGACATAGATCACCCTGAAGCGGGGAGCGCCGTCGGGGTAGAGCAGGATGCCGTTCTCATCGATCTCGCTGCCGATGAAGACGTTGTGCATCAGCATACGCTCGTACGCGGTGGCCGCCGTGGTGTCGCCGCTCTCGTAGGTGGCGATGCGCTCCATTTCGAGGCCGAGGAATTTGGCTGCGGGAAGGTCGTCATAGGTATTGAGGGCGATGCCGCTGTCCATAAAGAGATCCTTGTAGAATCCACTTTTGCGGGTCTGGCCCTGAAGAGCCGCGGAAATGGTCATCAGCGCGGCGCAAACAGAAATAAAAAGGTACTTCTTCATATTGATAGTAGTTGTTATTGCTTTTGAGGCCCTAAAGGTAGGCATTTGTGACCGGAAACAGAAACAATTAAGACGAAAATAAATCTTCGAAGGCTTGCTTTACAGATGAATACTCTTTTTCCAAGCCATTTACAGTGACTGTTACCGAAGAGATATCTGAATCATAAGTCAAGTCGATAAAGCCTTTGTAATTCCTATACTCAGAAACACCCAGCCAGATGCCAAGAAACAAACTCAGCCCCAGCACCAGCCAAAGGTAAGGCGAGGGGGAAAAAACTTGCAGCAGGCAGGGAATCACACCTAAGCACAGCATAGTCAATCCAAATAACAAACCCCCATTTCCAAGTCCGTGTAAGAAAGATTTCCAAAAAGGATGAAAGACATAGATATTACGCCGTGCAACTGCTTTATGAGGCTGTTCCAATTCAAAGATATCTGTCCAGCACAGCGTAAGGCCATTTCTGCCAGCCAGATCTGAACACAGCCTCAAAAGTTCATTCGCCTGTGAATAGCCGCTGTCGATTGTTATCAAATCCGATGTAAGGCAGTAATCCACAGTCTTCTCGATAAGGTCATCATCTTGAACGGCATCCCGTCCGTTCATCGGAGGAAAGACATTTATCAGAGCCTCATATGCCTTTCGGAGAGAGGGATTCAAAACAGTGCGATCATCAGTCCTGAGCGGATCAGCTTCCTGCATTGTCTTGTTAATCCAAGACTCC
>JAFRUW010000042.1 GCA_017438675.1 Oscillospiraceae bacterium
GAAGCCCATGCCGTCGGATACTCCGGCGCAGAGGGCGATGATGTTTTTAAGGGCAGCACCCAGCTCCACACCCACGATGTCCGGGCTTGTGTACACTCTGAAACGGTCGTTGTTGAAAGCGTCCTGCACGAATTCGGCAAGGGCCTTGTCCTCACAGGCGGCAACTACGCCGGTGGGAATGCCGATGCTGACCTCCTCTGCATGGGAGGGACCGGACAGGGCAACCACGGTGTGGCCTGTCTCTTCCGCGACGATCTGGGACATGCGCATGCCCGTGTCAAGCTCGATGCCCTTTGTGACGGAAACAACAACGGTGTTCGCGTCAAGATAAGGAGCCGCAGACCTGGCGGTGGATCGCACGGCAAAGGATGGAACCGCAATGACAGCCAGTTCGGCGCCCTTAATCCGGCTTATGTCCGATGTATATTCAATATCCTCCGGGAGCTTTAACTGGGGAAGCAGTGGGTTTACATGCTTTTCCCTGAGAGTTCTGCTCTCCTCCTCAAAATATGACCATAGCGTTACGCTGTTTCCTCTGCTTTTCAGCAGAAGCGCCAGGGCAGTACCCCATGCGCCGCTTCCGATTACCGCTGTTTTCATACTCTTTCTCTCCGTTTCAAATAGTGATCAGTACCGTAAATAATAATTATAATTGGAAATAGTTTCGATTACAAGCTTATTTTGTTAACTTAGTGTAAAATCGACAATCCGCCGCAGCAAATCACAGAGTTCAATCTGCTGTGACGGCAAAAAGAGGGCTATAATACCCGCGCCAGCAGATATTATAGCCTTTTTTAATTATTTTTCAAGCATCAGCTTATTCCAGTTCAAAAGCGCCTGTGTAAAGCTGATAGTATTTGCCCTTCTCCTGAAGGAGCTGTTCATGGCTGCCGCGCTCGATAATGCGTCCGTGCTCAAGCACCATGATAACGTCGGCGTTTTTGACGGTGGAGAGCCTGTGGGCGATGACGAACACCGTGCGCCCTTTCATGAGGGCGTCCATACCACGCTGGACGATGGCTTCCGTTCGGGAGTCGATGGATGAGGTCGCCTCGTCCATGATCATAACGGGAGGATCGGCCACGGCTGCACGGCATATGCCGAGAAGCTGGCGCTGCCCCTGGGAAAGGTTGCTTCCGTTTCCGGAGATGACGGTGTCGTACCCCTCGGGGAGCCTCGTTATAAAGTCGTGAGCGCCTACCAGCTTCGCGGCGGCAATGCATTCCTCGTCCGTAGCGTCAAGCTTGCCGTAGCGGATATTGTCGTAAATGCTGCCGGTAAACAGGTTGGTGTCCTGAAGGATCACGCCCAGGGAACGGCGGAGGTCGCCCTTTTTGATCTTGTTGATGTTTATGCCGTCGTAGCGGATCTTGCCGTCGGCAATGTCGTAGAAGCGGTTGATGAGGTTCGTGATGGTGGTCTTGCCCGCGCCTGTGGCGCCGACGAAGGCGACCTTCTGACCGGGCTCGGCGTAGAGGGTAATGTTGTGAAGAACGGTCTTGCCCTCAACGTAGGCAAAGTCCACATCGAACATGCGGACGTCGCCCTCAAGGCGGGTGTAGGTGACGGTTTCCTCTGCCTGATGGGGATGCTTCCAGGCCCAGATGCCGGTGTGTTCCTCACATTCGGTGAGCTCGCCGTCCACATATTTGGCGTTGACCAGGGTTACGTATCCGTTGTCCTCCTCGGGCTTCTCATCCAGCAGGTCGAAGATGCGCTTTGCTCCCGCGATGCCCATGACTACGGAGTTGATCTGGTGGGATATCTGGCCTATATTGCCCGCAAACTGCTTTGTCATGTTGAGGAACGGCACAATGACGCTTATGCTGAAGGCCAGACCGGAGATGCTTACGTTTTTCATCCCCGTAAGCAGGAACAGACCGCCCGCCAGCGCCACAACGACGTACAGGATGTTGCCCACGTTCATCAGGATGGGCCCCAGTGTGTTGCCCAGTTTGTGGGCGATCTCCGCCTCTTTGAAGAGTTCATCGTTCAGACGGTCAAAGTCCGCCTTGCTCTCTTCCTCGTGGCAGAAGACCTTGATGACCTTCTGGCCGTTCATAGCCTCCTCAATGAAGCCCTCCTCCTTGCCCAGGGCGATCTGGCGGCTGATAAAGTGCCGCGCGGAGCTTCCGCCGATCTTTCGGGTAATGAACAGCATTACCGCAACGCCCGCAAGGACAACCAGCGCAAGCCATACGGAGTAGTACAGCATTATTACAAGCAGCGCGGTGAGGGATATGGCGGTCATCATAAGGGCGGGGAAGCTGGAGGAGATCATCTGGCGCAGAGAGTCGATGTCGTTGGTATAGTGGCTCATTATGTCGCCGTGGCTGTTTCTGTCGAAAAAGCTGACCGGCAGATCCTGCATGCGGTTGAACATCTGCAGACGGAGTTTTTTAAGCGTGCCCTGTGTAATAATGACCATGAGCTGATTATACGTCAGACTGGACAGGAGGGACAGGACATAGAAAATGACCAGAAGACCCACAAAGTGGAGTATCTGCCCGCTGACGGCGCTCCAGTCCCCGGACTGCCAGCTCCGTTCTATGACGGCGATGACATTCTGCATGAAGATCGAGGGGATGGCGCTGACAACGGCGCTGATAATAATGCAGATGACGGTAACCGGCATGATGACCGGGTAAAAGCGGAACACGGTTTTCAGCACTCTCTTGACGGTGCCGGGCTGTTTATCCGCGTTTGGTTTTTTGCCGCCGGCGGGCTTTGTATCGGCAGCAGGCGCTTTATCAGATACGGGCTTTTTCGGGAAGGAAGGCATTTTGAAGGTGAATTTCTTATTCCGCATCGTCATCACCTGCCTTGTTCTGAGAGGTGTAGACCTCTCTGTAAATCGCGTTTGTTTTAAGAAGCTGACGGTGGGTGCCGACTGCGTTTATGCGTCCTCCGTCCATAACGATGATCCTGTCCGCGTCCTCAACGGAGGCTGTACGCTGGGCGATTATGATCTTGGTGGTGGAGGGAATATATTTGCGCATTTCTCCCCGGATAAGGGCGTCCGTTTTTGTATCGACGGCGCTGGTTGAGTCATCGAGGATGAGTATTTTCGGCTTTTTTAAGAGAGCGCGGGCAATGCACAGCCTCTGCTTCTGACCGCCGGAGACGTTGGCGCCGCCCTGCTCGATGTATGTATCGTAGCCGTCGGGGAACTGGGTGATGAATTCATCGGCATGGGCGAGCTTGCAGGCCGCGACCAGCTCCTCGTCTGTTGCGTCCTTGCTGCCCCAGCGGAGGTTTTCCTTAATGGTACCGGAGAACAGCAGGTTTTTCTGCAGGACCACCGCCACCTGATTGCGGAGAGTATCCAGATCGTAGTCACGAACGTCCACTCCGCCTACCTTTACGGAACCCTCGGTCACGTCGTAAAGACGGGAGATGAGCTGGATGAGGGTGGACTTTGAGGAGCCGGTGCCGCCGATTATTCCGATGGTCTCCCCGGATTTTATGTGAAGATCCACGTCGGAAAGAACCATCATTTCGGCGGAATCGGAGTATTTGAAGCTGACGCCGTCGAAATCCACAGAGCCGTTTTTAACGGTGAAGACAGGGTTTTCGGGGTTTACAATGGTGCTTTCCTCTTCCAGTACTTCGGCAATGCGCTTGCCGGACTCCGACGCCATGGTGATCATAACAAAAACCATGGAGAGCATCATCAGACTCATAAGGATCATCATCCCGTAGGTGATGACTGCGGAAATCTGGCCCACGTCGAGATCAAGGCCACGGCTGGTTATTATGGTATAGGAACCGAAGGACAGGACGAACACCATAATGGAATAGATGCAGAACTGCATGAGAGGGCTGTTGAAGGCCAGAATGCGCTCCGCTCTTGAAAAGTCGTTGTAAACGTCACCGGCCGCTGCGGCGAACTTTTCCTTCTCGTAATCCTCCCTTACGAAGGATTTTACAACGCGGATGGCCTTTACGTTTTCCTGAATGGAGCTGTTCAGCTTGTCGTATTTTTTAAACACCCGGCGGAACAGGGGAAGGGCCTTTAATGCTATAAGGATCAGTCCGACGCCAAGAACGGGTATGACGAACAGGAAAATGAGGCCCATTTTGCCGCCCATGACAAAGGTCATGGTGAAGGCGAAAATCAGCACCATAGGCGCGCGGATGGCGGTGCGGATGATCATCATGTACGCCATCTGGACGTTGGTCACGTCGGTAGTCATACGGGTCACAAGGGAGGAGGTGGAGAACTTGTCTATGTTTGCAAAGGAAAACCTCTGCACGTTATAGAACATGTCCTTCCTCAGATTCTTCGCAAGACCGCAGGACGCCGTAGCGCAGGTAAAGCCCGCCAGGGTGCCGTAGGTCAGCGAAAGCACCGCCATGACCACAAGGACGCCGCCGTAAATTGCGATGGTTTTAAGCTCGCACCCCGCTTTGATCTGATTCACAAGCTCCGCAATCAGAAACGGTATGATGGCCTCCATGACAACTTCCAGAGACACAAGAAGCGGTGTGGCAACAGAGAGCTTTTTGTATTCCCGAATGCTTTTGGCAAGTGTTTTTATCATTTATCGGGCTCCTTTCCTGTGATATGGTCAAATATAAGAAAAGCCGCTGACGCGACTTCGGGGAAAAACAAAAGGAAAAGTCACTGACGCGACTTTTCCTTTTGGTGCCGGTGACCGGGATCGAACCGGTACGAGAGGTAAGTCTCGCGGGATTTTAAGTCCCGTGCGTCTACCAGTTCCGCCACACCGGCAAATTATGACGGGAAATATATTAACATTTTGAGCGGTATTTGTCAAGAAAATAACTTGTAACTGCCTGTTAATTCAACGGTCGGACTTCTTTTTCAGCTTTGTTTTATTGCCGTCCTCATCAACAAGGTAGATATTGTCAAGATGGCCCCTCAGGTTGTTTTTGAAAGCGTCGATATATTTCCTTCTGAGGACTGTGCGCTCCGCCGATTCCTCATCAGTCAGCTCACGGGTTTTGGCAATGGCTGCCAGCTCGTTGATCCTTTTTATGGTGTTT
The DNA here is from genome assembly GCA_017438675.1 of Oscillospiraceae bacterium. Taxonomy (GTDB): domain Bacteria; phylum Bacillota; class Clostridia; order Oscillospirales; family Oscillospiraceae; genus SIG495. The sequence continues at coordinate 5,011 of JAFRUW010000042.1, forward strand.
TCCATTTGTTCCTCCGATGTTAATTGGCTGCAGATTAATTTTAATACGGTGCAGGATGTTTGTCAACAAGCCGTATTATATATTATATGTATAACACCGAAAAATGTTTCATCCGCACCCGGGGGGCCGCCTGTGAATAGGATGATGCATGACAGCGGTGAGCGCGGTCATATACCGAAATCTCCGTTTGCCGTTTGCGGGAGATCACAACGGTAAACCCTGTTTCAAACGGCGGATAGGAGATCATTATGAAATTTGCGGTGACAGGCGGAGATATGCGTCAGGCAAAGCTGGCGGAGCTTCTTGTTAAAGACGGCCATTCGGTGAGCGCCTACGGGGTGGAGAGACTTAAAATCGACAGTGTCACCCGCCGCGAAAAACTCAGCGAGGCGGTCAGAGGGGCGGACTGTATCGTTCTGCCGCTGCCCGCCCTGTCTTCACCGGGTGTTATAAACACACCCTTCAGCGGAGCGACCCTCACGGTAAATCAGCTGCTTTCAGTCATATCCGACGGTCAGATCGTCTGCGCCGGGCGTGTGACGGAGGATCTGCGCGAGGCGGCGGAGAAGACGGGAGCCGTGCTCTGCGATTACTTCGCCAGGGAAGAGCTTGTGATCGCAAACGCACTGTCTACCGCCGAAGGCGCCGTGCAGATCATAATGGAGGAGACGCCATGTACCCTTTCCGGGGCGAGATGCCTTGTTGCAGGCTTCGGAAGGATCGGGAAACTCCTGGCTAACAGGCTCAAAGCAATGGGCGCGGTTGTGACAGTATCCGCAAGGAAGCACTCCGACATCGCATGGATCACCGCCCTTGGTTACGGCGCAGAGAGGACGGATAAGCTTCAGGGCAGGCTGTCGGATTATAATGTGATAATAAACACCGTTCCCGCACGGGTTTTTGATGAGACGCTCTTAAGGGATGTGTCCCCCGACTGTCTGTGTATCGATCTCGCGTCGAAGCCGGGCGGGATAGATTTCAAAGCCGCGTCGGAGCTGGGGCTCCGCGTGATATGGGCCCTGAGCCTCCCGGGCGAGGTTGCGCCGGTCACGGCGGCGATGAGCATAAGAGACGCAATATATAATATCCTCCGGGAAAAGGAGGTGGAGGTTTGAAAATTGGATGGGCGATAACAGGCTCATTTTGTACATTCGCAAAGACATTTGAAATGCTTGAGCACATAAAGACAAAGTACGACAGCGTGGTGCCCATAATGTCGGAAAACGCGTCGTCCGTATCAACACGGTTCGGCACGGCGGAGGAAAACACATCGCGGGTCAGCGGGATCTGCGGTTGTCCCGTAATAAACACAATTGCCGGGGCGGAACCCATCGGTCCCAAAAGACTGCTGGATATTCTTGTGATCGCACCCTGCACTGGGAATACTCTGGGAAAGCTGGCAAACGGCATAACCGACACGGCGGTGACTATGGCGGCAAAAGCCCAGCTCAGAAACGACCGCCCCGTTCTGATAGCGGTATCCACCAACGACGGCCTTGCGGCAAGCGCCAGAAGCATCAGCCTTCTCATAAACAGAAAAAATCACTTTTTCGTACCCTTCGGACAGGACGATCCGGTGAGGAAGGAGACTTCCCTGGTTGCGGATTTTAAACAGATCCCCGACGCCATTGAAGCAGCTTTGGAGAAAAGACAGCTCATGCCGATGTTGCTTCCGTCGGGCAATAAAAAGTGAGGCGTTTTGGAAAAATATCCGGAATTCACCGATTATTAATAATTGGTTGATAATAAGTTCATAATTATGCTGTATACTTACACCGTAAGCTGATAACAGACTTGAAAAAGTTTCATCCCTATAGTGTGCGGACACTGGTTTTTTCCTCTTTCCTTTCCCCGTGTCTGCACGGACATAAACCTGCACGGGTATTTTGCAGGCAACCCTTTGACCGGTTTTTTTACTCCTCCTCACTTTTTCCCGGTCAAAGGGTTTTTGTTTTTATTTGTTTTAGTTTAAAATAATAACCGACTGAGCGCAGAACTCAGTCGGTTATATTTATAATATGTGTTATTCGCTTTTGCTGCCGATGGCGCTGAGATCGTAAGGCGTTGTCTGATAGACGTAGTAGTTCAGCCAGTTGCTGTAAAGAAGCTGAGCGTGGGCGCGCCATGTTATTTTCGGCTTACGGGTGGGATCGTCGTTGGGGAAGTAGTTGCAGGGAACCTGAATGTCCAGCCCCTTGTCCACATCGCGGAAGTACTCAAGGGCAAGAGTGTCGGCGTCGTACTCCGGATGCCCCATTATAAAGAACCGGCTGTTGTCCTCGCTCTTAACTGCAAAAACACCGGCTTCGTCTGATACAGACAGCAGCTCCAGCTCGGGACGGTCGAGTATCTCCTGCGCGTCAACCGCGGTGTATCTGGAGTGGGGCATATAGAATGTGTCGTTGAAGCCCCGGAAGAATGGAATGTTGGGCTTCACAAGGGTGTGCTCGTAAATGCCGGACAGCTTCTTTTCCAGCGGAATCTTCTTTATGCCGTAGTGATAGTAAAGACCGGCCTGGGCGCCCCAGCAGATGTGCATGGTGGAGTGGACGTTGGTTTTTGTCCATTCCATGATCTGACAGAGCTCGTCCCAGTAGTCCACATCCTCGAACTCCATGTTCTCCACCGGCGCGCCGGTGATTATCATACCGTCAAAGCGTTTGTCCTTGATGTCGTCAAAGGTGGTGTAGAAGGACTCCAGGTGCTGAGAGTCGATGTTCTTTGAAACATGGCTGGTGGTGTAAAGGAATTCCACCTCGGTCTGAAGGGGGGAGTTGGAGAGCTTCCTCAAAAGCTGAGTCTCGGTGACGATCTTGGTGGGCATAAGATTGAGAATGAGCAGCTTAAGCGGACGGATATCCTGGTGCATGGCGCGGAACTCCGTCATTACAAATATATTCTCCCCCTCGAGTATTTCTTTGGCGGGTAATTGATCGGGAATCTTGATGGGCATGGCAGCCTCCTGAAAATAATAAAGTCTTACATATTATATACATATAAAAGCAAAAATGCAAGGATTATATATTTCGAGCATTATAACACGGGAATTTGACCGCATGATCGGTTAAAATGCCGATTCTTCAATATTTGAAAATTTTTTTGAAAAAAGGTGTTGACATTATGAAATGTGCGTGGTATATTAACTGAGCGCCTGAGAGGGCGCAAAAAAAATAGAGTGCCCGGTGAAAAAAGTTAAGGAAAAATAAAAAAAGTACTTGACAGATGGAGCCGGAAGTGGTATTCTATTGAAACGTCAGCGATGGCGGATGTAC
>JAFRUW010000043.1 GCA_017438675.1 Oscillospiraceae bacterium
ATTCTGTATTGCTCCGTACCTTTACCACACAAAGGGGATCAGCCGGTACTTCACCTTTTCCTTATATTCGCCGTACCCCTCAAGCTCCCTTTCCAGCACCTGTTCCTCATTGCCGATCCGCTTCACGATAATGGGGATATACGCCAGCATGACGATAAAGGAAAGGATGCTCCCTAGAATAAGGGGCATGCAGAGGAACATGATAACCGTAGCGGAATACATGGGGTGCCTGACAACGCCGTAGAGCCCGGTGTCCACCACCTTCTGGCCCTCCCTGACCTCCACGGTACGGGACAGGTACTCGTTCTCCCTCAGAACCTCGCCGAACATTAAATAGGACAGCAGGAAAATCACCGCCGCCGCGATAACGGTCCACCCCGGCATCACGATCCACCTGAACCGGTAATTGAGCCCGGCGATCACAAAGGACGCAATAAACATGAGCCCGCTCAGAAGTATGACCAGTTTCTGCTCCGTCTGTGTCTCTTTGGCGTTAAGCCGCGAACGCAGAAGCTCCGGCGCCTTGAAGTACATCACCAGCCCCGCAATAAGCATGGGAATAAACAGCAGCTCCATAAAAAGCCACCCGTTTTTCCAGGCCAATGTCCCTGCGGGGACAAACAGCAGTACCCCGACGATTATCACACCGGAAACGAGCTTTATGACCGCGTCTTTAATCAGTCCCTTTTTCATTGCAATTCTTCCCTTCTGAAAAGAGTTTGACCGGTAAAGCCTGACCCGCGTCAGCCCCGGCCTTCAGCCGCAAGCCGCACGCATTCGTAGGCGCCGTCATACGCGCCTTCTTCCTTCAGATCGTCGATCCTGCGGCAGATATGGCTGTACAGCTCCGGGTCGGAGATCAGCCTGTCGATCATCTCGTTGGCGGACCTGTCGGTGCCGCACTCAAAAGTGCCGTCGCCGATCTCCTGTGAGCTTATGGCGCCGTAGACCTCATGGCCGCCGATATGCTTCATAAACAGCTTCGGAACGGGATAAAACGCCAGCTCCGCCGGTTTTGTGATCACAACGTCGCACTCCGGCAGCAGGAGATTCGTGGCGTAAACCGCCTTGAATATGTCACTGTCGCAGATGGCGGTTATGCCTGAAGCATCGGCGTCCCCGAGGGCTGTGACGTATTCCTTCAGGCTGTCGTAATCGTTGAAGAACTTCCGGACCTCAATGCCGCCCAGGGCTCTCTGCATCTTGTCAAAAACGCTTTCGTGGTCGCCGAAATTGATGAACACTGCCGCCCGGCCGCTTTTTACATAGGGGAGCAGGTGCTTCACCATGGAGAGGAACTGACTGAATCCCGCTCCCGCGCCGCCGACGGTCATGAGGAACCTCATGGGGCCGTCGCCCTTAGCCCGGGCGATCCTTCTCATGTTGTCCTTTTTAAGCCCCGCCAGAAGCTCGTGATCCACAAACCTGCCCACCATCCTGAGGTCCTTTTCCGGGATCCCCTTCAGGGGCGTTTTGGCAAATCCGTTCATCATCTTGTAGCCCAGATAGGCGAAGGGCGTCTGAACCGCGTGGATGGCCCCTTCGGACAGATGCAGCGCCATGACCCAGTTGTCGGGTATGGCGTTCACCACATGGGTCATGCCGTTGTGCACCGCCGCCTGACTGGGCCAGACATGGGTGGCAACATAGGGCACATCCCTGGGAAGGGACTTGAGGATGGGAACGAGCAGCTCCGCGTTTCTCTGGTCCTTGGCGTTATATGTAAGCTGTCTGAAGCCTTCGCTGTTTAAAGGCTCCCAGAAAAACCGATTGAAAAGCCATGACTTCTGGGAAATGCGGGAGGCTTTGGAATACAGGTCGTTCTGCTCACGGATCATTTTCGATCCCGTGGCGTCGAACCCCGCAAGATCCAGCCAGTAAGGCGTATATCCCAGCGCCCTCGCGCAGGAGGCTATGGCGATGCTGATCCTGTAATGGCCGAAGCCCATCCTGATATTTCCGACTATAAGGGGATTGTCCGCAAGGGGCTCCTCCTTATCGGAAAATACCAGCTTCCTCGCTCCCATAAAATCAAGGGCCGGGATGCTTTCCGCGCCGAATCTGTAGTCGGCAGCGGAATCGTCGCCGTATTTCTTAATAAACTTTGCCTTTGACTTATCCGCCTTGCGGACGGTTTTCGGGTCAATCTCATTGCCGAAAATGATTTTTGTGCGGTCTGTCATCTCCTGCCCTCCTGTTCTTCTCTGACGGTACCTCTGTTAAAATCGTAAAGCAGCGTATGATCCTCACCGTGAAGCTCGTAGTTTATGCGGATAAGCCTGCCCTCCCGGCTGTACCCCGTTACGCGCCCCTCATAAAACAGCTCCAGCGTCTCCTCCAGAAGGGCCTTTTTCGCCGGATCGTAGGCCCCGATATTGTCAGACGTCATGAGCATGGAGCCGAAGAGGGCGTTTATCTTTGATAAGCTCTCCCGCTGTCTTTTGCTCAGCCTGATATTGTCGTCCCTTAAAAGGAATACGTCGGGGTCGTTTAAAAACATGTGCCCGTTCATGGGGCTTCTGAAAATCGTATTCTGCAGTGTTACCTTTGTGGAAATGCGCTCGGGATGGAATATCCTCATGTAGGGCACATCGTCAAAGCGGAGAGCAACGTCCGGCCCCACGCGGCAGTAATCGAACCGCTCGAAGCAGTTGGACAAGGTTGCGCCGCAGCCCAGGATCAGCCTGTCCCCTGCCTCCTCCCTGAGAAGACCGTAGGCGAATTCCGCGGTCTCGGCGTGGGTCTTTCCATGGAGGCGCCTGAGATTCACGGCGTAGAGGAAGTCCAGCTTGAAGAAGTCGATGCCCAGTTCCACATAGTACCGCATGACTTTGCGGATATATTCCACGACCTCCGGGTTGTTTATGTCAACCGCTGCGTCCCCGCTCCAGTTGCAGCCGGCGTAGATAAAGTCGTCGTTCTTGTCCTTCGCTATCCAGTCGGGATGCTCCCGCAAGAGCCGGGATTTGTTTTCCGCCACGAAGGGGGAAATCCAGATGCCCGCCAGCGTGCCCTTTTCGTGGATCCTGTCCACGATGGGCTTTAAGCCGTTGGGGAATTTCGCCTTGTCTATATCCAGCCAGTCCCCGATGAAGGTCTCATATCCGTCGTCTATCTGGAACAGGTCGAACCTGTCGCCGGAGAACGAGTCGAGCGTTTTAAGTATTTTCTCCTCGCTTATGTTCTGATAGTCGAGGTACCAGGAGGTATAGCCCCTTATCGGCGGGGCCGCGCAGCTGCCGAAGCCGGCAAAATAGCGCTTAAGCACCTCCATGGGCTCTCCGTCATAGCGCACGAAGTCGAACAGCGTGAACTCCCCGTCGAGTCTTTTGTACTCGCAGTCGCTCACATAGCGTATGACTCCGTCGTTTTTCCTGTACTCGATTATCAGGAACGCTTTTTCCTCATTGTACGAACCGGCGAAGTGCGCGCCGCCCTTCCGCTTTCTGATATACGAAAACGTGTAGCTGTGGTATACGTTCTTCGTGTACGTCCTGAACCACGCGTCGCCGTACATCTC
>JAFRUW010000044.1 GCA_017438675.1 Oscillospiraceae bacterium
CTGCAATGAACCTGAAAAAGCTGGCAGAATGGAGCTGGAACAACTCCATTTTCCACCTTGATTTCAGACTATTTTACCCCAGAATCATCAGAACCCAAGTTTTCGCTTGCTGAAATCTGGGGTTCTTTGACAGACTGAAGCGCTGAGCTTTCGCTCAGCGCTTTTTGTTTAATCAACCTTGTTTTGTTCTTTCATCAGCTCGATGTATTCCTCGTAGGTGACGGAGCGGTCAATGACCTTGTCGCCGGTGAATTCGATGATCCTGTTTGCCACGGAATCGATCATCTGATGGTCGTGGGTGGTGAAGATGATGTTCCCCTTGAAGTCGGTGAGACCGTTGTTCAGGGCGGCGATGCTTTCAAGATCGAGGTGGTTTGTGGGCTGATCCAGCATGAGGACGCTGGCGCCGCTGAGCATCAGCTTCGAGAGCATGCAGCGGACGCGCTCGCCGCCGGAGAGCACGTTCACGGGTTTGTACACGTCGTCCCCGGTGAAGAGCATGCGCCCTAAGAAGGTGCGGAGATAGCTTTCCCGCTTGTCCTCGGAAAACTGGCGCATCCAGTCGATGATGCTGTCCTCACAGCCGGCGAAATAGGCGGAATTGTCCTTGGGGAAATAGGCCTGTGTGGTGCTGACGCCCCACTTTATGGTGCCGCTGTCCGGCTCAAGTTCCCCGGCCAGCATCTTGTACATGGTGGTGATGGCAAGCTCGTTGTCGCCGATGAAGGCGATCTTGTCGGTTTTATTCATAATAAAGCTGAGATTGTCGATGACCTTCACGCCGTCGACGGATTTGGAAACCTCGGTGACGAAGAGGCGGTCCTTCCCCGGCTCCCGGTCCATCTTGAAGCCCACCCAGGGGTAACGGCGGGAGGAGGCGGGCATCTCTTCCAGGGTCAGCTTGTCCAGCATCTTCCTTCGGCTGGTGGCCTGACGGGACTTTGACTTGTTTGCGGAGAACCGGCGGATAAATTCCTCCAGCTCTTTTATCTTTTCCTCGCTCTTCTTGTTCTTCTCTTTGATGAGCTTCTGCATGAGCTGGCTGGAATCGTACCAGAAGTCGTAGTTGCCCACGTACATCTTGATCTTGCCGTAGTCGATGTCCACGATGTGGGTGCAGACGGTGTTTAAGAAGAAACGGTCATGGCTCACCACGATGACGGTGCCCGCGTAGTCCATGAGGAAATCCTCAAGCCATACCACGCTGTTTACATCCAGATTGTTGGTGGGCTCGTCCATGAGGATAATGTCGGGGTGGCCGAAGAGGGCCTGGGCCAAAAGCACCTTGACCTTTTTCCGGGGGTCCATTTCCGACATCTGGAGGTAGTGCATGGAGGTGGGGATGCCCAGACCCTGCAGGAGCTGGCTGGCGTCGGATTCCGCCTCCCAGCCGCCCAGCTCCGCGTACTCCTCCTCAAGGACCGCGGCGCGGAGCCCGTCCTCATCGGAAAAATCGGGCTTGTCGTAAATGGCGTCCTTCTCCTTGCCGATGTCGTAAAGCCGCTGATTGCCCATTATGACGGTGTCCATAACGGGGTAGTCGTCGTACATGTTCTGATCCTGCTTCAGGACGGACATGCGGGTGTTGGGCTTTATATCCACATAGCCCGTGGTGGATTCGATCTCACCGGAGAGTATTTTCAGGAACGTGGATTTGCCCGCGCCGTTGGCGCCGATGACGCCGTAGCAGTTGCCGGCGGTGAACTGCAGGTCAACCTTTGAAAACAGCGGTGTCCCGCCGTACTGTAAGCTTAAATTCGATACTGTTATCATTCCGCTGTCTCCCCTTCGATTTCGTTTTCATTTTCAGCGCCCGCCGGGGCGTACCCGGTGAGGTAATTGTAATAGCCCGCCATGGTGAACTCATAATAGGGCAGGAGCCAGATAAGGCCGATCATGGAAACGGCAAGGGCGGGAGTGGTCATGTCCGTCCCCGCCATGAAGAGTGCCGCACCAACAAAGCCCGCCGCAAAGCTGATGAGAATGAACCAGCCGATAAAGGACAGATTGAGAACCAGATACTCTGCCGTATGCTCCCGCATAAGAAGCCTCGATTTCCTGAGACAGTCAACGGCGCCGAGGTCGGGGTTCTCAAAGAGAATGTATTCCGACTGGCTGTAGCATATGGCCAGATATACGCCCGGAACAATGAACAGCATAAGACCTGCCGCTATTATAACGCCCTTTAAGATCAAAAGCAGGATCGCCCGGCCGAAGTTGCCGAACACGTCGAATATGCTTGAAAATTTGTCGATAAACCCCCGCGTGGCCTTGAGCGCCCACCATGTGAGGCCCATTGCCAGAAGCCCCGACACAACATTGAGCAAAAGCGTTATGGCCCTTGCGCCGAAGCCGGGCTGGGGCAGTTCCGGCGAAGTGTTCGCATAGCTGTTCATATACTCCTGCACAGCCTCCGGATCGGCCGCGTCTACCTGCTGGGCGGCCGTCATCATCTCTCTGTACTGCCTCTCTATATTCTTTATGCCCTCGAGGCGGAGGGTAAGGAAGGTGAAGACGAAGGTTACGAGAAGAAACAGCACCACAACGGCAAACACCTTGCCGCCGCCCCGCCGCACAAGCTCTTTCGATTCGCTTTTAAGCTGTTTTCGGTCAAACATACGATATACCTCCATGTGTTTCCGGGTCAGTCATACAATTATATACCATAGCTCCGCCAATTGCAATGAATAAAACAGCGCCGCTGCCGGTTCCGGGCCGGGAAGGGACTTCCGCAGCGGCTTGTCCCTTTTATATGGCGCGCCGGATCATTGCGTTTTGTGCATTTTTACCAAACAGTTCAGCGTGTTGAACAAATTTGTTTTTAAGTTATTGACCGTCAATTAATTCTTTGCTATATTAAAATAACTCAGGGCAATATCACTATTGTTCCAAAGCGGTTTTTCAGACGGTATCGCGCATAAGTAAGGAAGGGGGATTCGGCACTAAGTGCGGCGACACCAGACAGAAGCAGGCAATTAATCAGAAAGGACAAAAAATAATGAAAAAAGTATTGGCACTGGTACTTGCCCTCGTAATGGTTCTGGGCCTGTGCGGCACCGCATTCGCAAAGTTCTACACCGATGCAGAACTTGAAGAGTTCGGTCTCGGCGGCTACACACCCAACGAGGTCAGAAACGACGCTGTTTCCAGAGCGATCGCTCTCGACAGCTACATCCTTATGAAGAACGACGGCGTTCTTCCCATCGCAAA
>JAFRUW010000005.1 GCA_017438675.1 Oscillospiraceae bacterium
AACGGAGGGCTACAGCGGCAGCCTCGTAATTCGCGTATTCGGTTTCAAAACTGATACTGTTCATGCATGCTCCCCGTAAACTGCAATCAGAAGTGAAAAACCATACACATCCGCTAAAAATGTATGAAAGCTGTTGTATATTCCGCGGATTCGTGGTATGCTTTACAAAGAAGAAATGTGTTCTCTGAGGACAACACCTCTGAGGACAACACCTTACCTCGGAGGAAATACCGCTGAGCAGGCTCTCCTTCGGGTTCGAAGGAGGGCTTTTTGCCGCCCTCCGCGGGAAAGATTCTGGAGGGATCAAAATGAAAACTCTGAAAACCGCGCTTTCTGTAATACTGGTATTCTGCATGGTGATGAGCCTCGGCGGCGCTGCGTTTGCGGATGGAGAGGAATCGGAGACGCCTGCTGCGGAAGCGCCTGCGGGCAACACGGCTTCAGAGTCAGCTATCAGCAGTACGGTGAGTATTACAGCTAATAGTATTGGCGCTACCGTCTCAAGCGGCGAATCCACCGTTGATTCCAGCAATACGTCCGCAACGATTGACGGCGTGCCTGTAACCTATACGCCGGGTACCGGCACCATCGGCATCGGCGGGCCCATATCCACCGGCATTAATCAGGATGGTGTTACGATTTCGAACTCCGGCAGCAAAATCACGGTTAGTGTCGGCACGGAGGAAAGCCCCGCCGGCATCACGGCAGACTTCCGCGGTTTGGAGATTACTCAAAGCGTCAGCGGAAGCACGACGGCTGTTACGGCCGGAGACATAAATGCCGGTACTCAGGGAATCCTCTTTGATAACGAGAACGAGGGCGATTTCACAATTGATGTGCAGGATGTAAACTCAAAATATGATTGCATTTGGGCAAGCGACAACAAAGGCTCAATCACACTCCGTACCGGAGACCTCACAGCTGAGTCCGGTAAGGGAGGCATCGGCCTTCTCGCTGACAAAAACACAGGCGGCTTCGAATTCTCTGTCGGAGATGTTGAAGCTGCTAACATCGGAATATGTTTGAGTGACAACAGCGGTACCATCACAGGCTCTGCCGGAGATATTGAATCCCAAGATAGCGGATTATTGGCAGAAGATAACAGCGGTATTATCAAAGTTCAGGCGGGAAGCATTACTACAGACGGGTATGGTATTTTTGCTTCATCCAGTGACCCGAACAGCAGTGCTGTTATCACGGCAAGCGGTGACGTAAAGGGAGGAGAAAACTGCGCTGGTATTGAAGTCAAAAGCTCCGGGAAAGAGACAACCATCACAGTCGGCAGCGTGGACGGGGACGGCAAGGTAACCGGCGGCACGGTCACGGGCGGTATAAACCTCGGCGACAATGTTGAGAAAGAAAACACAACCGTCACGGTCTGGAAAGCGGACAAAATAAAAGGTGACGAAAGCGTCATTAAAAAAGTCATCAACTATCTTGTAGGCCTGGTGAAACCGAGCGAAGACGAGGGCACGCTCTCATTTGAAACCCAAAACGGGAAAACCGTTGACGGGATGGCGGTCGCCCAGGAGGATGAAACCATTACGCTGAGCGTCAGCGCAAAAGATGGGTATGAAGTGGATCAGGTGTATTACAATGACAACACTGTGATTACCCCGGACGATAACGGCAACTTCATCATGAAGGTCCTGCGCGGGGGCGGCATCAATCTGAGCGCCATTTTCAAGCCCAAGCCGCAGCCCCAGCCGGATCCAAAACCAGATCCCAAACCCGTATCCGCACCGGCCGTTGACCTGAGCATCAACGCCGTCAAGTTCACCTTCGACCTGGACGGCGGCTCGCTGAAGGGCGAGACCGGCAAGGTCATCAAATGGTTTGTCCCCGGCAGCACCGTAAAGCTCCCCGCAGCCCCGTCCAAGGACGGCTTCACCTTCGCAGGCTGGGAGACCAAAGTAAA
>JAFRUW010000045.1 GCA_017438675.1 Oscillospiraceae bacterium
CTCGTGGAAGAAATAGGGGAAAGAACACGCCAAAGGCGTTCCCCCTTTGGAATCCCCCCGGTGGAAAACACGGTTTCCTCCGGCCGTGGGATAGGTTGTACGTATACGGTGGTACGGCATCCCTAAACCTTAATAGATTGTACGCCTAACGTCCGCTGAACGCTCCTGCTCAGTTATGTTGGTTTGTTCGTCTAAAACCTTGAAATCAAGCACCTATCCAAAACAGAACGGGCACCAAAGCTAATTCCACCACCGCAGTAAGCGGCTGAGCGAGTTAGACGCAGGCAGTATTAGACATACTTTCAACCGTTTTCGCCGATTGCTGTTCTGTGGCTGTGATTACCGTTTAAGGGAAAGGATTCAAAAGGAAAACGGCATATTAAGCCGTTGTCCTTTTGTCGCCTCTTTCCCCCATTTCTGGCGAAACAGAAATGGGGTGCCCCGCGGCATGAGCGAGAGAAAATGATGTTTTAGTAAGCAATTGGATAAGAAGGTAAACCGGAAAAGGCGCCGGTTCTCTCCTTACAAAAAATCCGCAAGGGGATTTTTCTTTTTATTCCTCGCTGAAGCCCAGGAGCGCGGCGCCGATGATGCCGGCGTCGTTGCCCAGGGTGGCCTTTACCGCCTTGGGGTAGGGCATAAGGTCGGTGCCGTAGCCGAGAGTGAGAAGCTTTTCGTTCAGGGGATCAAGGAGGTAGGGGCCTTCGTTGGATACACCGCCGCCGATAATGACGATGTCGGGACGGAAGATGTTCACAAGACCTGCCGTGCCTGCCGCCAGATATGTAATGAACTGATCCACAACAGCAAGAGCCGCTTCGTCACCCAGCTTCGCAGCGTCAAAGGCGGTGCGGCCGTTGACGGTGTCGATGTTCTTGTTGCAGACGTCCCACATCTTGCTGGAGGGATTGTCCAGCATGGAACGCTTTGTCTGACGGATGAGGGCGGTGCAGGAGGCGTAGGCCTCAAAGCAGCCCTTCTTGCCGCAGCCGCAGGTGTCGCCGCCGAAGATCATGAAGTAATGACCGGGCTCTGTGCCTCTGCCGTCGCAGCCGGAGAAAATCTTCTTGTTCATGATGATGCCGCCGCCGATGCCTGTGCCGATGGTGATCATCACCGCGCTGCTGCAGCCCTTGGCGCAGCCGGAGAATATCTCACCAAGCGCGGCGCAGTCAGCGTCGTTGCCCAGATATACGGGCTTGTCCAGATACTTGTTCAGCTCATCCCCGAGAGGTACGCCGCGCCAGTCAAGATTGACCGCCAGAACGACGCTGTTCTCACGGGTGTCCACAGCGCCGGGAACGCCGACGCCGATGCTGGTGATGTCATCCAGAGTGAGGCCGACCTTTTCCGCCACGACGATACAGGCGTCAGCCATGTCCTTGACAACGCTCATAAATCCCCTGGAAGGATTTGTGGGCACGGAATACTTGCCCAGAAGCTCACCCACTTCGTTGACAACACCAACCGCAATGTTGGTTCCGCCGAGATCTACACCTATAAAGTAACGCATAACCAGTTCTCCTTTTTCAGTTTTTTCTCATTTTTCCTTTTTTGCTTTTCGGGGCCGCGGGAACGCCCGCAGACAGTTATATACCCTATTATTTTATTATAAATTGCGCAAATAGTCAATATATTCGTTGAAAGAATAATAAATAATGTGCAGATTGTCCGAACCGGGCGGGAGAGCGCGCTTCGGAACAGCTGGATCTGCGGCCCGCCCCGCCGCCGGTTGACCGCAATATATCCGCAACCACATTTTCTTGTGTGTGAAAAGGAAATTATCCCCAATATTTTGTGAAGAATTTTCAAATTCCCTATTGACTTATGGTCACGGGCGATGTATTATTATATCTGCTCACCCATTGATACTACAACATATTGTGGTTTGGAAGAATATTAAACACTATAAAGAGGGTTGTGTTATGGCTATCACTACTATTAAGAAGAGAGACGGAAGAGTTGCTCCTTACGACAGAAGCAAGATCGCAGGCGCTATCGCCAAGGCGTTCGCCGCTACCTACAAGCCCGGCAGCGAAGATGTGGCTCTTGATCTGGCCAGGCAGGTCGAATCCATTCTCGAGCTGGACGGCAGCAGCGTTCCCGAGGTGGAGCATATCCAGGACATCGTTGAGAAGGTCCTGATGGACAACGGCTACATCACCACAGCCAAGGCCTACATCCTTTACAGAAACGAGCGCAGCCGCCGCCGTGAGATGAACACCCGCCTCATGCAGACCTACGAGGAGATCACCTTTGCCGACGCCAAGGACTCCAACGTAAAGCGCGAGAATGCCAACATCGACGGCGACACAGCCATGGGCGTCATGCTCAAGTACGGTTCCGAGGGCGCAAAGCAGTTCTACAACATGTTCGTCCTGAACCCCGACCACGCAAAGGCCCATCAGGAGGGCGACATCCACATCCACGATCTGGACTTCCTCACCCTTACCACCACCTGCTGCCAGATCGACATTCTCGATCTTTTCAAGGGCGGCTTCTCCACCGGTCACGGCGCTCTGAGAGAGCCCAATGACATCGCATCCTACTCCGCCCTCTGCTGCATCGCCATCCAGTCAAACCAGAACGACCAGCACGGCGGTCAGAGCGTTGTCAACTTCGACTACGGCATGGGCGAGGGCGTAAAGAA
>JAFRUW010000046.1 GCA_017438675.1 Oscillospiraceae bacterium
AGGGGGTTGCGATGGATGTTCATACCGGGAGCCAGCCATGTGGTTACGCCGTAGTCCTTCATTTCGGAACCTACCGCAACACCTTCAGCATAGATGGCGTCTCTGTCCCATGTCATAGCCATGCAGGTGCCTGCAGGGAACGCGGTGCAGAACTGATATTCTCTGTTCTGATAGTTCTGGGTGATACGGATGCCGGCAGGGCCGTCGGCGTTGGGCATTGCGGGGATGTGTCTTGTCTGGAACAGTTCCCTTGTGGTCTGGCCTGCGCCGCCGCGTACAGAGGATGCGGATGCGCCGATCATTGTGCCGTCGGGATTGGGCTGTACATTGCCTGCGCCGCCGACGCAAAGTCTTGCCAGCTCCTGAGCGGTGAGGCAAGCTACGAACTGCTTCAGTGTGATTGTGCCGTTGTAAACGTCAGTCAGCTTTGCGTTTGCCTTGGTGATGCCTTCGGGCAGAGGATCAACGATCTCTACGACTTCACCGTAGGTTGTTGTGGAGTAGCCGCGGATTGCGCTGCCGCCGCCGCTTACTTCCATGCCGTTGCCGGGAACAGCGCCGGTTGCAGCGGTTGTGAAGCTCTCGCCGTCGACGGAGAACTCAATAGCAACGTTTCTTGCGTAAGCTGCCTCCCAAAGGATATGTACGCCTTCGATGGGATACTCGGCGCCCAGGTCTACCTGGAGCCAGGATGTAACGGTGTCGCCTCCCTGCCAGTCGGAACCCCAACGTGTGGAGGTGTTGCCGTCAATGGCAAATGCAGGCTCAAGGAGTGTGCCGCTGTTGGTCTGGATGGTCTTCGCTGTTGCGGTCTTGCCTCTTGCGATGTTCTGGCCGCCGGAGTAGATTGCCAGCTCATAGAAGGAGAAGCCGTAGCTTGTTGCCGGGTTGGAGCAGTTGATACGTACGTAACGTGCGTTGCCTGCTGCTGCCAGCATTGCGGGATCATCATCCTCGGAGGGCTGAGGTCTGTTGTTGAAGATACCTGCAACTTCTTTTGTCTTCAGGGTGATCTCATCTCTGGGAACGTAGCTCTCAGCGTCCTCTGCGAAGAGGTAAGTTGTGATGGTCTCAGCATCGTTGTAGTGAGAGTTGTCGATTGTCTCGATGCCCTCAAGAGCGATTCTGGGAGCGTTTGCGATCTCTTCCGCTTCACCTGCGTAGGTGATGGGTGTTGCGCCCGCCTTGGAGATCTCTTCCAGCTCAGCGTTGTCCTCAAGGGGGAACTGGTTGATGAGCTTCTCTGTTACGACTGTCTCGTCAAGTGTGAGGACAGCTGCAACGTGAGTGTTTCTGGAGGAGTTGCCGACTCTGATGATGTAGTCGCCGGCTTCCATGATGTAGCCCGCTTCATCAACGCTGTAGGAGCTCATGTCGATTGTATCGAAGGTAAGGGTCATGAACTGGGTCTTGCCCGGAGCGATCTCATCGGTCTTGCCGTATGCTGCCAGCTCCTGATAGGGCTTCTCAAGCTCGCCGTCGGGAGCGGAGAAGTAGACCTGTACGACTTCCTTGCCGGAGTACTCTTTGCCCACGTTGGTAACTGCAACGTCGACCTTGACTTCGTCTGCATCAGCCTCTACGCCGAGAACAGCGATCTCGAAGTCTGTGTAGGAAAGGCCGAAGCCGAAGGGATATACTACATCGAGGCCGAAGGTATCGAAGTAACGATAGCCGACATAGATGCCCTCGGGATACCACTCGGTAGCGGTGTTGCCGTCCAGGTTTGCAAAGCCTTCGGTGGAGGGATAATCGTCAATGCTCATTGCCCATGTGTCGGTGAGCTTACCGGAGAAGTTGACCTCACCGGTCAGGCACTTTACAAGAGCCTCGGAGCCGAGCTGGCCGCCGTTGTTCATGTATACGACTGCGTCGATGTTGTCCTCGCCTGCGATCCATGCAGCGTCACATACGCAGGTGTTGTATACGATGATGACGTTCTTGTAAGCTGCTTCCAGCTTGCGGATGTTGTTCAGCTCGACGTTGGAGAGGTTGTAGCCGTTGGTGTTGTTGCTCTTTGCGCGGTCGGAGCCCTCACCTGCGTTACGTGCGATAGCGTAAATCGCGGTGTCGGCTGCCTGGCCCTCTGCCAGCTGAGCGTCGGTGATGTTCTGAGCAGCAACAACGGATGTACGTCTTGCGCCGCGGTTGAGACGGACTGCATCAACGTACTCGGGGTTGGTAACTGTCCAGCCTGCGTCTACAAATGCGTCAGCGATGTTGTCGCCGTTGACGCCGTAGGCGTTCAGTCTGTTGTTGACAGCGCCGGAGCCGGTGCCGCCCTTAACTGTGTAAGCGATTGCGTTGCCGTAGAGAGCGATCTTTGTCTCGCCCTTGAGGGGGAGAACGCCGTTGTTTTCGAGAAGTGCGTAACCCTGAGTTGCCAGATACATGGATGTGTCAGAGTTCTGGGTCTCGAGTTCTGTGACCTCGTTGGTGGGATGCCATGCGAATGCGGTGCCGCATACGCCAAGGAGCATTACCAGAGAGAGCACAAGTGCCAAAACTTTTTTCATAATACATTTGTCCTTTCTTAAATTTAAATGTTGCCCGCTTCTGATATCTTCGGACACGGGGGGACTTTCCGTATCCTGCCTGACCTCCTTTCTCAGAACTTGCTGAAACTGCAAATATATTCTACCACACCGCAATCAAAAATCAAGCATTTTTTGTACAAAATTTATAGTTATAATTCTGATATTAATACTTTGTACCAAATTATTATAAATGTAAGTTGGATTGTATAAATATCCTCACCAGCCGTATGCCGTCTTCATGCAGATGATCAGGAAGCCGGCAATACAGGTTTCCGCCCTGAACATGGGCGCAAAAATGCCGCGGCGAAAAGATTTGCCGCGGCACGATTGTTTCCAAATATCAAATTACTGTTCCACACCGATATAATGCGCAACAAGCTCCTGAAGCAGCTCATCCCTGTCGAGACGGCAGATCAGGCTTCTTGCCCGGTTGTAATTGGTGATGTATGTGGGATCCTCGGTGACGATATAGCCCACGATCTGAACGATGGGGTCATAGCCCTTGACTCTCAGAGACTCATAGACCGACATCAGAATCTCCCTCGTATCGTTGTGCTTGTCGATTATGTCAAACTTCCTCGTATATTCTTCCACGGCTGCGACCTCCTTATCACACAAACGCGCTGCCAACCGGAACTTCTTCTTTTTCCGGCACCCTTTTATTATAACAAAAATATCCATTATGTAAAGGAAAATCGGGAAATTTTTTTCGACAATATAAAAACAGCTCATTCGGGGCGCCGTTTTTCCCGGCGCCCCGAATGATCAGATCACTGCGAAGTAAACTTCTGTCTTGCCTGGACCACCTTCTGCTGCTCCGCAGGCTCCGGCTGATACCAGCCGTGGGACTGGAGGCAGGAGAAGATATCCGCCTGAATGGTATGCTCGTCGTCCAGGATACTGAGCATGGTGTTTCTGAGCTGGGAATTGACAGCTTCTCCCGCGTAGGTATTGTAGCTGTCGGTGATCTGCTTCTGACTGATGATTGCGTCCTGAAGTATCTGCTTTTCGTCCAGGAGCTTGGCGCACTGATCAGGATTTGACATACCGGTTCCCTCCTACTGTAAGAATGTCAGCAGGGTGTTGAAGTGCTGCTGATGCTTTGCCGCGTAGTTGTTGAGATCCTGCTGCATCTTCTCATCCCCTACGAGACATGCCATGGCCTGATATTTCTTCACCAGTGTCTGTTCATGGCTCATCTGATCTTCGAGGGCGGAAAGCTCTTTTGATGTGAGACTGATCATTGTTCCTCCGTACACGATTTACCGTGACCGTCCCTTCCGGCGGACGGCTTGCCGATTTTCGGGCCCGTTCTCAGTATGTCACGGATTTGTGTTTTTTATCCAAGGGAGCGGCATAAAGCATTGAATACTACTTCTAAATCAGTAAACAGAACCGGGCGGGCGATCAGTGACCGCCCACCCGGTTTGATTCATTTTTTAATTCAACGAATTAAAAAATACCTGAATTTCCCATCTAAACAAGCTTTCCGTCCTTTATTCTGAACACGATGCAGAACTTCCCGTCCACCATCGCCGACCAGCCGTAACGGAAAACGGGCATAAGGGGAAAGGGCGTTCCCGATGTGACGGGGATGGCGAACAGCAGGGATTCCCCGTCCTCCGCCGTCATGCCGTTCTCTATGACCGACGCAGTCTCCTTGAGCTCGGGATCGTCAAATAGAGCGGACGGATCCTCCGCAGGACGCCAGATCGGCCCCGCAGGCTGCTCCGTTATCTCAACATTCGCCTCATCATCCTCTGTGATCACCGCGCATTCGGCAGTTTCCTCCGCCTCCGTCACCGCGCATTCCGTATCCCGTTCTTCTGCGGGCTCCGGCGATTCTTCTTCGGGCGTCATCACCGCCGTCTCCGCCGCCCCGTCTTCCCGCTCCCGTTGTTCTTCCCCGTTCTCCGGCGCCTTCATCACCGGCGTCACATCCGCGTCGTACAGCTCAAAATGTGTGATACTGTCAAAGGACAATGCTTTCAGGTCGTTGCCCGTGTATTTTTTCGTCAGCCGCAGTCTCCCGCCCACGGGCACGGGTATGCCGATGGGGATGTATTCCGAACGCGTCACCCCGTAAAGCCGCGTGACCCTGGGATAATATGCCGCAGAACACCTCAGCGTCAAAAACAGCCCCTCGCGCTCCGCCAGCGCCTCTCCCGCCTGCTCGCCGTCCCGCATTACCTTAAACTCTGTCATAAGCTCACCCCATAAAAATAGATTCCTTACACATGAATATGCAGGGAATCTGTTTTTATGACCTGTATTGTGTTTTGACTATGCAGTGTAGTCGCCTCTTATGAGGAGCGTAACGCTGCCCGAGGCGGTGATCTGCCCGTCCTCGGTTACCACGTACATGTGGTTCACGGTAAGGGTCGAGCCGCTTTCCGTACCGCTTGTGGTGTCCGACGCCTTGAAGCCGGAGCCGGTCTTTACCGTCCCGCTCCGCACCATAATCTCGGTACCCGTGCCGCAGCGTACGGTTTTGCCGTCTTCAAGCTTCAGCGCTGCGAATACGCTGCCTTCGTCGTACACCGTACCCTCCGACAGCTTGTCGTTTATGGACGCGGAATAGTCGCTGAGCTTCTGGTCGAAGGTCTTTTCAAGTTCCTTTTCCGAGGCGGCGGCTTTTTCCTCGGCGTAGTCCTTTACCTCAGGCTCCACCTTCCCGGTTATGTAGCTCAGCGTCACCAGAGGGTCGTCCCGGGAGCCGAAGGCACCCGCCGCCAGTGCCGTTATGCCCACGACTAACAGCACCGCGGCGGCGGTCACGGCGATTGTTATTATACGTTCTCTTTTTTTCATGTTAAGTACCTCTTTCCACCCCGCCGGGGACGAAACACCGTCCCCGGCGGGACAGCCCGCTCAGTTCAGTCCGAAGCTCACGGCAATTGCGTTGTCCACCTGATCCATCAGGCTGTCATCCAGCTTGCCCATGCGCTCCTTCAGTCTTCGCTTGTCGATGGTGCGTATCTGCTCAAGAAGCACCACCGAGTCCTTTGTAAGTCCGTATGTCCTGGCCTCCAGCTCTATGTGAGTGGGAAGCCGGGCCTTGTTGATCTGGGACGTTATGGCGGCGGCGATGACCGTGGGGCTGTGCTTGTTGCCGGTGTCGTTCTGTACGATAAGCACCGGGCGCAGTCCGCCCTGCTCGCTCCCTACCACAGGGCTCAGATCGGCGTAATAAATATCTCCTCTTTTGACTCCGCTTAACACGCAGCTTCACTCTCCGATGAAATATTGCAGGTCATGACTATGTAACCGGCTGCGGTCACATCCGCCACGAACCCTCTGCAATAATTCTTTCACGACGGAGGGCAAAATATACTGTCAGTCCAAATTTTTTAAACAGCGCAGTGAGGCAATGATCCTCGAATTATCATACGCCGCTGAATCGCAGGAGGTTACACGTAGATCCTGGGTATTCTTGGCGACAGGGCGCAGAACATTTCATAAGGTATGCTCCCGGCCTTTTCCGCCACGTCTTCAACGGGCATCGTTTTGCCGAAAACCGTAACCACGTCCCCCACCTTTACATCGGGCGCGTCGGTAACGTCCAGCATGCACATGTCCATACAGATATTGCCCACCTGGGGGACAACGACGCCGTTAACCGAAACCTTCAGCTTATTGGAAAGCACCCTGTGGAGGCCGTCGGCGTAGCCGATGGGGATCACCGCGATCCTTCTCGGGGACGGGGTGGTATACGTCCTGTTGTAGCTCACGGAATAGCCGGTGTCCATGTCCTTTACGCTGACGATGCGGCTTTTAAGCTCCATTGTGGGCTTAAGCTCAATTCCTCCGGTCTCGGTTCCGGGATAAACGCCGTAGAGCATGATGCCCGGGCGCACCATGTCGAGCTGCATCTCCCTGTAATTCACCATGGCTCCGCTGTTGGCGCAGTGGCGAAGCCTGAACTTTTTGCCTGATCTCGCCTCCAGCCTGTCCGCAAGGGCCATAAAGTCCTTAAACTGGGTGAATGTGTACTCATCCCCCAGGACCTCGGACACGGCAAAGTGGGTAAAGATGCCCTCCACGTCAAAACCCGGCATTTTCATGATCTCAAGATACTTGTCTGTGGGGTCCTCCCCGTCGTGGCAGATCATGCCGAGCCTGCCCATGCCGCTGTCGGTCTTGAGATGGATCTTCAGCTTTTTGCCTTCCTCCGCCGCAAGCTTTGACATGGCCCTCGCCGCGTCAAGATCACCGATGGCCTGAGTCACGTTGTGGCTTATGAGGGCCTTTGTGTACTTGGGATTCGTATAGCCCAGAATCAGTATCGGCGTTTCGATACCGCTGTAACGAAGCTCCATGGCCTCATCGTAGGTGGCAACAGCCAGATAGTCGCAGCCCAGCTTTTCCAGCCGTTCCGCCACTCTCACGGCGCCGTGGCCGTAGGCGTTGGCCTTCACGACGCCCAGAAATCCGGCACCCTCGTTCAGATGCTCCCGCATGGAGCGGTAATTGAATTCTATATTGTCAAGGCTGATCTCAGCCCATGTTCTCTCCTGCATCGTCTGTCCTCTTTTGCTTATGTAATGATGTTTTCAAATTCGCAGCTTATCACCATGTCGCCGTCGAAATAAATCTCCGACCTTACCGGGAGGTTTGTTTCAGCCTCGAACCATGTGACAAGGGTTTCATTCTCTCCGATATCAAAGGTAACGGCAACAGTCTCCGCGCCTCCGAGCTTTTCCGCCGCAGCGCCGGAGATATAGCCGTGACCCCACTCGTGAAGCATAAACGGAATGCACTCCATGGGTGAAAGTCCGTCTCCGGCAACTGAACCGATACTCAGCTCGCAGCCGTCGTATTCAAGGGTCCTGCCGTCCCGGTCGAGCCTTGCGGCAATGCCCGCAAGCTCCTCCGGGAACAGTATTTCCACTCTGCCGTCAGTGTGGTTTCCGGTGTATTTAAGCCTGAATTCGTATACTTTTTCTCCGTAATCCGCGGTAACGTTCCCGGTCAGGGTCAGATCATTCCCCGCGGAGTATTCCTCCTGTATCTCTCCCGCTCTGTCATCGGCTGTCACGCCCTTTGAACATGCCGGGAAAAAGAGACACAGGGCTGTCATAAGTGCAAGTGTTTTACCGACTTGCCTCAAAGCTTCACTTCCTCGTTATGATCCTGAAAGCCTCCGCCGTGGCGTCCAGCATATCCGTTGGCGTCATGGCGTACTCTGTGAGATTCTTTTTGCAGATGTCTCCCGTAAGGCCGTGGATGAACACGCCGTAAGCCGCCGCCTGAGCCGCAGGGAATTTCTGCCCGATGAGGGACGCGATCATGCCCGCCAGGATATCGCCGCTGCCGCCCTTTGCCATTCCGGGGTTGCCGGTGGTGTTCACAAAGGCGGTGCCGTTGGGCAGGGCGGTTATTGTACCGCTGCCCTTGAGTACAACAATGCAGTTGTACTTTGCCGCAAACTTAAGCGCACCCGCCAGTCTTCCGCCGGAAAGATCGCCGCCCATCCTGATAAACTCCCGCTCATGGGGTGTGACAATGATGGGACAAGAGGCTTTCCTGAGAATATTTATATTCAGTGAAACGGCGTTTAGACCGTCGGCGTCAAGAATAAGCGGTGTTTTACTGGACCTTATCAGTTCGCCCACAAGCTCCGTTATCTCGGCCCCTCTGCCGAGTCCCGGCCCCAGCAGGCAAACGTCACAGCCGGTCATTTTTTCCTTCAGGGCTCCTATCGCCCTCCGGGAGAAAAGGCCCTCATCCGACGACGCATAGGGAACCACCATCACCTCGTCGGACTTAACGGCGCAGATATCGTAAATAGCATCGGGAACTGCAAGGAACACAAGGCCGGAGCCCGTTTTCAGAGCCGCCTTTGAGGCCATCACCGGGGCGCCTGTATAGCCCACGCTTCCCGCAATGACAAGGACCCTGCCGTAGTCCCACTTGTAGCTTTCGCTCTCCCTCTGGGGTATGTAAAGGTCGTTAACGGTGATCCCGGTAACATTGCTTCCCGCTCTGTTTGCCAGCTTCCGGGGTATCCCTATATCGGCGACGATAAGTCTGCCACGCATTCCCGCACCGGGGGTTATGAAGTGACCGGGCTTTGCCAACGTGAAGGTCACGGTGACGTCGGCTTTTACGGCGTCGCCCAGGATCCTGCCGGTGTCAGCCTCGACGCCGGTGGGGATATCCGCCGACACCACGGGGGCAGGCGATCTGTTTATGCACTGCACCGCCTCCAGCCAGACGCCTTCCACATTTCTGGAAAGACCGATACCGAATATGGCGTCGATTATTACGCCGCAGCCGTTCAGAAATGCGATCATATCCTCCGACTCCGGGTCGAACAGCTCGATCTCAACACCCTCAC
>JAFRUW010000047.1 GCA_017438675.1 Oscillospiraceae bacterium
CGTGGCGCTGGGTGTTGGAGTTCTCGGCTCTGAAGGTGGGGCCAAAGGTGTAGACGTTGCCGAAGGCCATTGCGAAGCTCTCGGCGTTAAGCTGACCGGAAACGGTAAGGTTGGTTTCCTTGCCGAAGAAGTCCTGCGCGTTGTCCACTGTACCGTCCTCAAGGCGGGGAGGATCGTTAATGTCAAGGGTGGTCACCCTGAACATCTCGCCCGCGCCCTCGCAGTCGGAGCCGGTGATAATGGGTGTGTGGACATATACGAAGCCCTGCTCCTGGAAGAAGGTGTGGATTGCGTGGGCCGCCACGCTGCGGACTCTGAACACCGCGGAGAAAAGGTTCGTTCTGGGGCGGAGATGGGCGATGGTGCGGAGGAATTCCACGCTGTGCCTCTTCTTCTGAAGGGGGTATTCGGGGGCGGAAGCGCCCTCGATCTCAATCCTCTGCGCCTTCATCTCAAAGGGCTGCTTGGCGTCGGGAGTCAGCACGACAGTACCGGTTACGACAAAAGCGGCGCCCACGTTCTGGTGGGCTATCTCCTGATAATTCTCGACAACACCGTTTTCAAAAACAACCTGAAGGGAATCGAAAGAGCTTCCGTCGTTGAGCTGAATGAAGCCGAAGTTCTTCAGATCCCTGATGGTGCGGGCCCAGCCGCCCACAGTGACGGTCTGCCCGTCAAAAGCAGCGCTGTCTTTATAGATTTTCGCGATTTCCGTACGTTTCATTTTTGTGTCCTCAATTCCTATTTTTTCCTTACGATTATCACCTGCGAGCAGGTGTAATAAGTCTCCGAATAATAAACAAGCTCCGCGTTCGCTTCTGTCGCCGCAAGGCGCCCCATGGCAATGTCGGCCTTGCCGCTGCGGATGAACTGAACAAGGTCGCTGCCTTCCGCGTCGCGTACATTAAGCTCGACCCCCATTTTGTCGCAGAGGGCCCTGGCTATATCTATATCCATTCCCGTGAGGTTGCCCATGGCCCCGTAATAGGCATAGGGCTTCCCGATGGCATTCACGCCCAGCGTCAGCGATCCGCTGTACTCCATATCCTCCGGGGATGTATACACATATTCAGTACCGACAGTATAGCTGTCAATTATCGACTGGATAGTACCGTCAAGAGTCAGGCTCTCGACAGCGCTGTTCAGCACCTCCAGCATGGAGGCGCTTTCAAGAGCGGTAACGATGGAGTATTCCTCCGTGATGGCAGGAGGATCAAGTGCTTTAAGCTTTGAGTAGTTTTCCAGGGACACCGCCGCTCTCGCTTCGTCCATGACCGCACAGTCAATAAGCCCTGCGGCTGTGTCGCTCAGCATTATGTCCTCATCGGAGTAGCTCCTGACGTTGATTCCGGCGTTTTCAAAATCCGACAGATAGTGGTATGTGGTGGTATCCGATAATATGCCCACCTGCTTGTCCTTAAGGTCATCGGCGGAGTATACCGTGTTCCGCTTTACACTGCCGGAGCAGGCGCAAAGGGACAGAAGGCACCCGATGACAAGTAAAACCGATATTATTCTTTTCATATTCAAAACTCCCGTTACTGGAAGACAATAGTCCAGACTGTAGACAAACCAAGATTACGAGGAAAAGCTTCGCAGAATTTCGCCGCGTAAGCGGCGAAACAAATTTCAATCACATTTTTCCCGTGAGCATGTATCACGGGACAGCAAACAGTGAATAAAGCGGCGTCGAGCAGATTGTGAGATATTTTGAGTTGTAACGAG
>JAFRUW010000048.1 GCA_017438675.1 Oscillospiraceae bacterium
CATTACAAACAGGATGATACTATGGCAAAAATAAAAAAACTGTCCCCCCATCTGGCGGATCTCATCGCCGCCGGCGAGGTGGTGGAGCGGCCCGGCTCCGTTATAAAGGAGCTCACGGAAAACTCCATCGACGCCGGGGCGGACGCCATTACAATCGAAATAAAAAACGGCGGCCTGACCTATATGCGGGTCACCGACAACGGCAGCGGCATGTCCCCGGAGGACGCGGAGACGGCGTTCCTGCGCCACGCCACCAGCAAGCTGTCCCGTGAGGAACAGCTCGAGGCCATCGAGACCCTGGGCTTCAGGGGCGAGGCCCTTGCCGCCACAGCCGCCGTCAGCCGGATAGAGCTCATGACGAGAGAGCAGGGGAGCGATACCGGCACAAGGCTGTATCTGGACGGCGGCGCGGTTATGGAGAGAGGCCCCGCGGGCTGCCCCGAGGGCACCACCATGATCGTCCGGGATCTGTTCTTCAACACCCCGGCAAGGCTCAAATTCATGAAAACCGACAGGGCGGAGGGCGCCTTCGTCACGGCGGTGGCGGTGAGGTGCGCCCTTTCCCACCCGGAGGTGTCGGTAAAATACATAAAGGACGGGAAAGAGGAGTTCCACACCCCCGGCGACAACCGGAGGGAAAGCTGCATTTACAGCATTTTCGGCAGGGAGTTCGCCCTGGGACTTATCCCCGCCGCCACCGACGACGGCACGGTGAAGGTGGAGGGGTACATCTCCGCCCCAAAGGACGCCAGAGGAAACAGGAACAACCAGTTTTTCTTCGTAAACGGAAGGTGCGTGAAGTCAAAGCTCCTTCAGACGGCGCTGGAGCAGGGGTACAAAAACAACCTCTTTACCGGGCGGTTCCCCTCCTGTGTCATGTATATCGAAATGAAGCCAGGCCTTGTGGACGTGAATGTCCATCCCGCGAAGACCGATGTGAAGTTCTTAAACGAGCGCCAGGTGTTCGACGGGGTCTATTACGCCACGCTGTCAGCTCTCGGAGCCTCCGGTGAAGCGCCCATACCGAATGTGTCCGAAGGGACGAAGGCCGCGGTGAAGACCCATGCGGCCGAAGGCGGCTTTTATAAGGGCGCAGCCGTGCCGAAAAAGGACTTTTTTGTGACGAAACCGACTTACAGCGGTGATTATAAGGCCCCGGTGCAGGAGAACAGACCTGTTCAGCAGGATCTGTTCCGTGACGGGTACAGCGCCCCGTACAGGACGAATCCGGAGAAAAGGGCGGAGCTTCCCCGGTGGAGCGAAAAGGAAACCGGGCCGGCGATACCGGAACAGCCGGATTACAGGTTTATCGGGGAGGCCATGGACACATACATCCTGGCGGAGCGGGACGGGGAGCTTCTCGTCATCGACAAGCACGCCGCCCACGAGCGGATGATTTTCGACAGACTGAAGGCCGGGGGCAGAGAGGTTATGAGCCAGCCCCTCATTGTGCCGGTCATCTGCCGCATGAGCGGCGACGCAGTGCAGACAGTCCTTGACGGCCTTGAGCTTCTTGAGCCCCTGGGCTACGAGATCGACGCCTTCGGCGACGACAGCATCGCCGTCCGGGCGGTGCCGGCCGACACCGACGCCGGGGACATCCCCGGTCATATGGAGGAGCTTGCGGAGATACTGGCCTCCGCCGGGAAGCAGGGCCTTGAGGCGGCGAAGGAGGAGATTCTTCACTCCGTGGCCTGCAAGGCGGCAATCAAGGCGGGAAAGCCCACCTCGAGAAAAGAGCTTGAGGTGATACTTGAAAAGGTCGCCGCCGGGGAGATAAAATACTGCCCCCACGGCAGGCCCGTGGCCGTGACCTTCACAAAAGAAGAGCTTGACAAAAGATTCAAAAGGACGTAAGAATGAGACCTGAGGTATTGGTAATAACCGGCCCTACCGCAACGGGCAAGACTGCGCTGGCGGTCCGGGTCGCCCGGGACCTTGACGGCGAGGTGGTGGGGGCGGACTCCATGCAGATATACAGGTTCATGGACATCGGCACCGCCAAGCCCACCGCGGACGAGACCGAAGGCGTGCCCCATCACATGACAGACGTCGCCTCACCCTTTGAGGATTATTCCGTTTCCCGCTACGTCAGGGAGGCGGCCCTTGCCTGCGATGATATAATAGGGAGAGGGAAGCTGCCGATAATCACCGGCGGCACCGGGCTCTATATCGAGTCGCTGCTTTCGGGCAGGGAATTTGCCCCAAAGGGCGGCGGCACGGAGCTGAGAGAAAAGCTGAACCGGGAGTATGACGAAGTCGGCGGCATTGAGATGCTTAAGAGGCTCGGTGAGTTCGACCCGGTTTCCGGCGCAAAGCTCCATTTCAACGACAAAAAGAGGATAGTCAGGGCCTTTGAGGTGTATCTTTCCACCGGGAGGACCATCGCGGAGCACGACGAGGAGACAAGGCGGCTCCCGCCCAGATACAAAAGCGTCACCTACGCGCTGGATTTTAGTGAGCGGGACAGGCTGTACGCCAGGATCGACCGCCGGGTGGACATTATGATGGAGGCGGGGCTGGAAAGGGAAGTCCGGGATCTTCTGGACATGGGGCTTGACCCGAAATCCACCGCCATGCAGGCAATAGGGTACAAGGAGATCGCCGCCGCCATCCGGGGCGAGTGCGCAATGGACGAGGCGGTGGAGAACGTGAAGAGAGAGAGCCGCAGATATGCCAAAAGACAGCTTTCGTGGCTGAGGCGGGATAAAAGCATCCGCTGGATACGGTGGGACGATGCGCCGGATATCGACAGAGCGGCCAGAATTGTGACGGGCGACTTCGACGGGTTTCAATGGAAAAAGCAGTTATAATGAGGTCGCAGTACATATTACAGTGAGGCAAAGAGCAAAAAATGCCTCGGAAAGGAACGGCATCATGAACAAACAGCAGAATTTACAGGATATTTTTTTGAATCAGGCGAGAAGGAACGGGGTACCCCTGACCGTGTTCTTAATGAACGGGTTTCAGATCCGGGGCGTGTGCACCGGGTTCGACAATTTCACCGTGGTGATGAACAGCGAGGGCAAACAGCAGCTCATCTATAAGCACGCCATTTCCACCATCATCCCCATGAGGCCGATAGGGCTGGACGAAACGGCCAATGAAAAATGAAAAATGAACAGTGAAAAATGAATTGAAAAGCGGGCGGACGCGAGACACCGCACCAACGCAACAGAGCAGGAGCGTTCAGCGGAGGTTAGACGCAGGCATAATCAAGGTTCAGGGATGATGCACTACCGTATACGCACAACATTGTTCACGACCGGTAACAGTGTGTTTTCCGCCAGGGGGTTTCCAAAGGGGGAACGCCTTTGGTTTGCTTTGCATACTTTCTCAAACAAGAAAGTATGTGCCCCGCGGCATGAGCGGAGGACAAATTGCAAATTGAAAATGCAGAATGAAAAATGGTGGTGTTTTTTTTAATTCGATGAATTAAAAAATGAATCTAAAGGCGGGCGGGTTGGTCGGCCCGCCCCTGCGGGTGCGGGATCGCCGAACCGCGGATCCCAAACCCACATAAAAAACACCTATACAAGGGAAAAGATATGAATAAATCCGATACACTGATAAAAATCGTATCCGTTCTGGCGCTGATCGCCATCGTGTGCTATATCGGGTACTATATCTACGACGCCAGGGTGAACCCCCTGCGCACCGTGGCGGCCATGGAATACACCGTTACCGAGACGGCGGAGACCCGGGGCTACGCCGTGAGAAGCGAGGAACTCCTCACCGGCGACAGGTCAAGGGTCACCGTTGTGGCCGGTGAAGGCGAAAAGCTGGCTATGGGCAGCGTCTATGCCCTGCGGTTCGACTCGGCGGAATCCATGGGCGTAATGGACAGGATAAAGGCCCTGAACGCCCGGGTGGACTGGCTCAGAAACGTGGTGGACGGCGGCGAGGGAGCCGCCGACAGGATGGCGAGAGAAAGCGTTGCCGCCCTGAGCCACGGCGTGGACGCGGGGGATATGGCTGCCATCACCGATCTCACCGACGATGTGCGGGTGAAGGTCTTCCAGAGCGAATCCTTCACCGACGAGAATCTTGAGGCCGGCCTTGCTTCCGCCCAGGCGGAGCTTTCGGCTCTCGAAGCGGAAAAGGACTCCGTCTCGGACAAGCTGAGAATAGAGCACCCCGGCGTGTTCTCCGGTACCTCCGACGGGTTTGAATTTGTGAAACCGGAGCAGATAAAGGGCATCACACCCCAGAATCTGGAGAATCTTTTCAAAAAAGCCGAAACCCCGGAGGATGTCATCGGCAAGGTCGTCACCGACATCCGCTGGCGGTACGCCGCCGTCATGGACGAGGACGATGCCATGGGGCTGAAGCCGGGGAGCACGGTGACATTTCAGTTCAATAAAAACCTGAACGAAACCATGAATATGACGGTGGAGGAGAAAAGCAACCCCTCCCTGGGCAAATGCGTCGTCACCTTTATAAGCGACAGGAACATGAGGGACATACTGCGCCTGAGAGAGCTCACCGCCGATCTGCTGCTTTCCGAGACAAGCGGCATAAGGATCCCCTCTGAGGCGGTGCACGAGGAGGAGCGGGAGATCGAGAAGGACGGAAAGACCGTTAAGGAAACGGTGAAATACATCTACATCATCTCCGGAGTCCAGGCGGAAAAGACGGACGTGACGGTTTTGGGAGAATACGGGGATTTTTGCCTTGCGGAGAGAAGTCCGAAGCTGAGAAGCGGGACGGAGATAATCACGGAGGCAAACGATCTGTATGACGGCAAGGTGGTCAGATAATGGGCAGCATATCGGATAACGTAAAATACATACTCGACAGCGTGGCTGAAGCGGCGGTAAAAGCCGGGAGGAAACCGGAGGATATCGCGGTGGTCGCTGCGTCAAAAATGAACTCCGCCGAAAGGGTGCGGGAGGCCATAGCCGCAGGGATAAAAATCTGCGGCGAGAACAGGGTCCAGGAGATGGAGGAAAAGCTCAAAGAGGGTGCCTATTCCGGGGCGGAGCTCCATTTCATCGGCCACCTCCAGCGCAACAAGGTGAAAAACGTCACCGGGAAGTGCGCCCTCATCCAGTCGGTGGACTCCGGGGAGCTCATGGGCCTCATATCAAAGCGGGCCTCGGGGCTGGGCATCGTTCAGGACGTGCTTATCGAGGTGAACGTGGGGGACGAGGATTCCAAGTCCGGCGTCCAGGTGTTCCGGGCGGAGGAGCTTGCCGCAAAAGCGGCGGATTTCCCCGGTTTAAGGGTAAAAGGGCTCATGTGCATACCGCCTTTTGACGCGGATGCCAAAAAAACACAAAATTATTTTCAAACAATGTATAACCTTTTTATTGACATAAAGGCAAAAAAATACGATAATGTCAGTATGAATATCTTGTCCATGGGAATGAGCGGTGATTTCCGCCAGGCTATTGCCGAGGGCGCCGATATGGTGCGGGTGGGCACCGGGATATTCGGAATGAGACAGTACCATAAATAGGAGGATTTTCTGATGGGATTTATAGATGAACTCAAAAAGCTTACAAGACCTTACGATGAGGACGAGGACGAGTTTGAGGACTTCGAGCCTCAGCCCAAGCCTGAGAGAGCCGCGTCCAAGCCAAAGGCCACAACTCCGCCCCCCAGACCTTCAGGCAGCTCCGGCGGAAACTTTGAGAGCTACGACAGACGGGACAACAAGGTCGTGAACATCCACGCCACCACCCGCCTTCAGGTTGTGCTCTGCAAGCCCGAGAAGTATGAGAGCGCGGCGGAGATCGCCGATCACCTGAGAGAAAAGAGAACAGTCGTCCTTAACCTTGAGCAGACGAATAAGGACATTGCCCGCCGTCTCATCGACTTCCTCAGCGGCGTTACCTACGCCCAGGACGGCAAGATCAAGAAGATCGCCGTGAACACATACCTGATCACGCCTTACAACGTGGCGTTTATGGGTGATCTTATCGACGAGCTGGAAAACAACGGCCTGTATTTTTAAGCCGTAACATATATAAAGAAACGTCTGGAGGGTTGAAGCATGCTTACACCGCAGGATATTCAGGAAAAAGGATTTGACAAAGCGATTTTCGGCGGCTATGAAATGACCGCAGTCGACGCGTTCCTTGAGGAGCTTCAGTACGATTATGAGACTGTCCTTAACGAGAACTCAGCGTTGAAGTTAAAGATCAGTGATCTGGAAAGCACCGTAAAAAGCTTCCATGACAGTGAGAGCTCCATGCGCATTGCCCTTGCCACAGCGAAAAACACTTGCGAAGACATGATAAACGAGACGGAGGAGCGCTGCCGTCAGATACTTGATACAAAGAACGAGGAATACCGCCGCAAATTTGCCGAGCTGGATGAGAAGGTTGCCGAGGAAGAGGATCGCCTTGCCCGGGCCTGCGCCGATACCGACAAGTATATCGCCGCTGTCCGCCGCCTTGCCGAAAAGCAGGAGGAGTTCCTTTCCGGCCTGAGACAGGTCACCGACGAGTCCAGACCCGCAAATCCACCCCGGGCGGCTTACAGTCAGCCCCCCATCGACGACAACGCCATGCCCTCCATCCCCGACCTTGAGGACATGGAGGATACCGATACCGACACCTTCGAGGAGATCAACAGCTTCGTCTCCCAGGTAATGAGCGAGGAAGAGGCTAAGCCCGCCGAGGATATCCCGGAGGAGCCTGCCGATATGACCAGAAAGTTCGGTCTCGGCAAGAACAAGAAGTTCAAAAAATAAATACAGAAACAAACGATAAACTATCGGAAAGGCGCAGATACGGGGGTATCTGTGCCCTGCCGTGTTAAAGAGGAGACAAGCTTACATGCCACAGGATTACAACAAGACGATTAATCTGCCGAAGACCGATTTCCCCATGCGCGCAGGTCTGCCCAAGAGAGAGCCGGACATGCTGAAGACATGGTATGAGGATGACATTTACCACAAGATGGTGGAGCGCAACGAGGGCAAGCCCAAGTTCGTCCTCCACGACGGACCTCCCTTCTCCAACGGGCATATCCACATGGGCACCGCAATGAACAAGTGCCTGAAGGACTTTATCGTGAGATACAAGAACATGACGGGCTGGCGCGCCGCCTATGTCCCCGGCTGGGACAATCACGGTATGCCCATCGAGTCCGCCATCATCAAGCAGAACAAGCTTGACAGGAAAAAGATGTCCATCCCCGAGTTCCGCACCGCCTGCAAGGAGTTTGCCGAGAAGTTCGTAAACGTCCAGAGGGACCAGTTCAAGCGCATCGGCGTTCTGGGCGAGTGGGACAAGCCCTACCTCACCATGAATCCCTCCTTTGAAGCGGAGGAAGTCCGCGTATTCGGCAAGATGTTTGAGAAGGGCTACATCTACAAGGGCAAGAAGCCCGTTTACTGGTGCCCCAAGGATGAGACAGCTCTTGCCGAGGCGGAGATTGAGTACGCCGACGACGACTGCAAGTCCATCTATGTAAAGTTCAAAATCACCGACGACAAGGGCGTCCTCGAGGGCGTGGATCTTGACAACGTATACTTCGTTATCTGGACCACCACCACATGGACCATCCCCGGCAACCTGGCCATCTGCCTTAACGGTCAGCTCGACTACGTTCTGGCGAAGGCGCCGAACGGCGAGATCTATGTCCTCGCCCGTGAGCTCATGGAGAGCGTTCAGAAGGCCGCCGGCATCGAGGGCTTTGAGGTCGTGGGCGAGTACAAGGGCCGCGACTTTGAGCTTATGAAGGCAAAGCACCCCCTGTTTGACAGGGAATCCGTTGTGATCCTTGGCGATCACGTCACTCTTGACGCCGGTACCGGCTGCGTTCACACCGCTCCCGGCCACGGCCAGGAGGACTACGCGGCATGCCGCAAGTACGACAACGCAGGCGTCACGAATATCGGCGTAGTCGTCCCCGTGGATGACAAGGGCTATATGAACGAGGACGCCGGAAAGTACTGCGGACTGTACTATTCCAAGGCAAATGACGCCATTTTCGCCGACCTTCAGGAGTGCGGCGCACTTCTGGCTTACGAAGATATACGCCATCCCTATCCCCACTGCTGGCGCTGCAAGAGCCCCATCATCTACCGCGCCACCGATCAGTGGTTCTGCTCCGTGGACGCCTTCAAGGATCAGGCCGTGGAGGCCTGCGACAGCGTAACATGGCTGCCCGACTGGGGCCATGACCGCATGACCGCCATGATCCGCGAGCGCGCCGACTGGTGCATCTCCCGTCAGCGCCACTGGGGTCTGCCCATCCCCGTAGTTTACTGTGAGGAATGCGGCAAGCCCATCTGCACCGGCGAAACGTTAGATCATATTTCAAAGCTCTTCGGCGAAAAGGGCTCCAACGCATGGTTTGAGCTGGACGCCTCCGAGCTTGTACCCGAAGGCTTCAGGTGCCCCCACTGCGGCGGCAGCGCCTTCTATAAGGAAACCGACACCCTTGACGGCTGGTTTGACTCCGGCTCCAGCCACATGGCTGGCCTGGATCAGGCCGATTGGCCCTCCACCATGTATCTGGAGGGCGCAGACCAGTACAGAGGCTGGTTCCAGTCCTCCCTGCTCACCTCCGTGGCATGCAGAGGCCGCGCTCCCTACAGCGTCGTCCTCACCCACGGCTGGACCGTTGACGGCGAGGGCAAGGCAATGCACAAGTCCCTGGGCAACGGCGTTTACCCCGAGGATATAATTCCCAAGTACGGCGCCGACCTTCTGAGGCTCTGGGCGTCCTCCTCCGATTACCGCGTGGATATGCGCTGCAGTGACGCTATCTTCAAGCAGCTCTCCGACAGGTATCTGAAGATCAGGAACACCGCCAGATTCATTCTCGGCAACCTTGACGGCTTCGATCCCGACAATCAGGTTTCCTACGACGACATGCTCCCCATCGACAAGTGGGCGCTGGTCCGTCTGGGGGGTCTCATCGACAGGTGCCTGAGGGCCTACGAGGATTACGAATTCCACGCTGTTGTATACGCTATCCACAACTTCTGTGTTGTTGAGATGTCAAACTTCTATCTTGACATCATTAAGGACAGACTGTACTGCGAGGGCAGGGACAGTGTAGAGAGAAGAAGCGGCCAGACCGCCATGTATATCATTCTCGACAGCATGGTAAGGCTCCTTGCCCCCATCCTGGCATTCACCTCCAACGAGATCTGGCTCAGCATGCCCCACGACGCCTCCGCGAATCCGGAGCACGTAATGCTGAACGACATGCCGAAGAAGGGCGAAAAGTGGGCGTTCACCGCTGAGGAAGAGGAGATCTGGGCTCTCAGCCAGACCCTCCGCGGCGATGTGAACAAGGCGCTGGAGCTGGCAAGAGCGGAAAAGACCGTGGGCAAGCCCCTTGAGGCCACAATCACCCTTTACGCAGACGGGAAGGGCATGGCGACTCTGGACAAGCTCTCCGGTCAGGATCTGAAGACGCTGTTCATCGTCAGCGATGTGAAGATCGTTTCCGGCGACGGCGAAGGATATGTGGGTGAGACAGAGGGCATCAAGGTGAAGGTGGAAGCCAACGCCGCCCCCAAGTGCGTCCGCTGCTGGACCCACGACGAGCATGTGGGCGACGATCCCGACCACCCGGATCTGTGTCCTCGCTGCGCAAGAGTCGTAAGGTTTATAGGATAAACAAAAAAACGCTGAGCGAAAGCTCAGCGTTTTTTAAATGAAAAATTGAAAATGAAAAATGAAAAATTGTGGTATTTTTTAATTCGGGGAATTAAAAAATGAATTTAAAAGCGGGCGATCAATGATCGCCCCTACGGGGTATGGTGCAAAAAACCAAATGCGGCGGTAAACGCAAAAGCGGGCGATCAATGATCGCCCCTACGGGTTCTGCACAATTCAAATTCATTTTTCATTACAAAAAAGCGCTGAGCTTTCGCTCAGCGCTTCAGTCTGTCAAAGAACTATACGAACGCCCCTGTTTCTGGTAAAATAGGAACGGGGGTGTTGTTATGGAAGAATGGAAGAAAGATGCACGGCGAGACGTAGTAATAGTAGACATAGATGCATTGGTGCCGAAGAATCAC